>NZ_JBFUFF010000044.1:0-51658 GCF_056403555.1 Rhizobium sp. P2_G2 | reverse complement strand
CTGCAATGCGGTCTGTGTGCCGTCGCTGGACGGCAGCAGGATGGCGGCGCATTTGCAGATCGGATGCCGCAGATTGGTCACTCTGTGCGAAATCTGCTGCAGAACTGTCTCGAGACGGACGACATTCTCCTCCGTCTCTGTCTCGAACGCCTGGGCGCGCGCGCGCGCCTTGTTCGAGATTTCGCGCCAGTGACGCTGATCATTCCACAGAGCCGCCAACGCATCCGACCACGCCTCCAGATCGGCGTCGCCGTCGAGCAGAACGCCGCCGTCGCCGATGGCTTGCGGAAGCCCTCCACGCGCGCTTGCGATCACGGGCAAGCCGTTGCATTGCGCCTCCAGAACGACACGGCCGAACCCCTCCACCCAGCGGCTTGGCATCAAAAGGATGTGCGTGGAAGCATAAATCTGCCGCACGTCCAACTGGGCTTCGACGATGGTTATATTGCCGAGCGCCTTGGCCCGTTTTTCCGAGCGTTTGATGTCCTGGCTGTCGAGATCCCAGCACAAGACAAACTGAAACGGCATTTCGGGATTGTGCTGCGCAATCGCAAAGGCGAGCGACGCCCCCTTCTCATCGACGGGATTGATGAAGGTGATCTTGCTGCCGGTCTTGTCCACCCGGTATTTGGAGAAATCCACGACCGGCGGCACCACATGGGCGGAAATTCCGGTCCGTTCCAGAACACGGTCGGCAATGAAATTGGAATTGGCGATGATAACCTGTGCCTGCGGGAAAGTGTCGGCGGTCCAATTGTCGACCTCGACCGCATCGCGAACGTAAAGAACCTGGCGCCGGCGGACATCCTCGACCGCGGAGATGTTCTCTGGGAACCGCTTCACGCTATAGATGGCAAAATCATACTGGCTCGATGCAAGATGGCGTTCGGCGGCGCCAAACACATTGGCGACACGCTCGATCTCATAGAGAACAGGCCAATGGATTTTGCCCGCCGGTCGCCTGGCATTGGTTGTCTTTGCCCGGGCCAGCACAGCAACGTCATGGCCGCGCTTCATCAGCAGGTTGGCGAGTTCGTCAATGCTGCTTTCGCGGCCGCCAACCCGGTCGGGCAGATAGTCATGATCGCTGACGAGCAGGATGCGCATCGGGTTAAGCTCCACCCAGGGAGTATCGAAACAGCATCTGCTTTGCCGTGGCATTCCGGTCCGCCACCACCATCGCGCCTTCATTGCCAATATGGGCAATGACAGTGGAAGCAAGCGCCATCCCCGACATCCTCATCAGGTCAGGATGGGCAAGGATGACTTCGCAGACGAACAACTTGACCTGCCACAAAGTATCGACGAACTCCTGCTTCAGCCCGCTCTGGTCGTTGAAGATCACCAAAGGATTCATGGTTGTATTGTGATCATGCACCCCGCGCCATGATAGCATCTGGTCGATGAATACGGTGCCGGCGATCATGTGGCAGCCGACTGCGCAGTAACTGTCGGCCTCGAACCGCGTAAACGTGACGGCGCGGTGCGGCCTGATCGCCTCCAGCATAGGCTTGCGGAACATCATCCCTGATGTCGCGGCCCAGATCCACCCGGTTTTCCAAGGCGGGAAATAGTCCGAATATCCGTTGAGAAGCAGATTTGCGGCATGTTCATCATAGCGCCCGTCGCGGACCGACTTCATTCGAAAACCAGTCGTATGACGCGCGAGAATTCCAGTCGACGGGTTGAACACACCCATCTCGCACGCCGCGACCCCTGCAGGGCAGACAGGGTTGAGCAATGCCGCCAGCATGTTTTCGAGAAATGCCGGCTCATAGATATCGTCGGGATCGAGCAGGGCAACAAAATCTCCGACAGCGATCCGTAGGCCTTCGAATGCGGATCCGATCTGCCCGAGATTTTCTTCATTGCGGATCAAGACGATCCTTGCATCGTCGAGGCCGGACACGATCTGCTTTAGACGATCGAAATCGGCTTCCGACGAACAATCGTCGACGACGATCAACTCCCAATCGTCGATCGATTGCTCGACCACCGATAGGAGCGCGGAAGCGACAAAATGCGCGTAATTGTAGTGAGCTACGATGACCGACACGCGTGGCTGCAGCAAAATATCACGCCTCTTCACAAACTCACCGACGGGGAATACGCATCGCCTGCGGCCATCGGGCTCAGATCCCGGTCGCCTTCACCAGGACATCGTCGGCAACCGACAGTGACTTGATGACGAGTGACCGCTGGCGCACCTGCAGACGGTAGGTTGTGTCTTCGTCACCTGCCATGATGAGGTTGATCGATTTCCGGATGACAGGCACGGCCGCCGCAATTGCAGCGCGCGCCTCACGCTTGTTTCTGGCCTTGCGAATCTTCTTTGCCGCTTCGCGAAGCGTCGGAATGGCGATGGGAGTGACACTGCCTGGCGCGCGAGTAACGGACCCGAGGCCGCGCGAAAATTTTTCCAGCGCATCGGCCACGCAATTCTGTGTGGTATCGAAGTTCTTTCCCCGGCAGCGATCGGTGTCGCGCTCGAACTGCTTGAGACTGGTATTGATCTGCGAAACAACCTGCTGCTGCAGGGCAACCTTCTGCTGCTTGGCAGGTTTGGCAGAAGCATTGGGGGAGGCGTCGCCGCGCCCGGGAGACGACGAATGGCCATCGGGGGTATGGTCTCCCCGCACGAGCTTCATCATCTTGTTTTGATTTTTTTTCAGCCAGGCGTCCGGGAAGACTGGGACATAGGCCGCATTTTGGACCGGAAGAGCGGCACTGTCCTCCGAGAGCTCACGCGCCTTCTCGGCAAGAATGCTCTGCGGATTTTCCTGCGCAAACAAGAGAAGAGCTTTGCGGCTGCCGATGTCGACGGCTCTTGCAAAGGCAAACGCGTCGGGCGTAATAGGCCCGGCCAAAGCCACCCCACATGCCGCCAATATTCTGATCGCGTAAGATGGATTCATTATTGCGCCCCCACAGCAATTGGTTGCAAGTCAAAATAACAGAATGTTGCTGAAATTCTACCGGTCTTTGAGATCACCAATACTTTTCCTTTTTGAATCTCCGGCGCCCAATAGGTTAGCTTTCCTTTTCGGCCGCTAAGCTTTCTGACAAGTGCGGCCCCCTTCGATCCGATCCCGCAAATCGCCGCCCGGGGCTGGGAATAAAGGTTAAAAATGTTGTACGGGGCGCTGATCGCGTGTAGCATTTCGATATCGTAAAACTTGGGGGAGTAAAGCAATGCGAACTAGAGTTTGCCTGGCTTTCGTTCTGGTCAGCGCAGTTTGTGCCGGCATGGCATCGGCAGGCGATGTCAAAAAGTCATATACCTCAGATGACGTTGTTAAATTCATGATGGCGCAGAAGGCACTTGTTCAAGGACGCTCTGTTTGTATTGGTTCGGAAAGCGAATGCGCCGCAAGCCAGCCGAAAACCTCCGGCTTTGACATGGTCATCAACTTTGACATCAATTCCGCCAATCTGCGGCCGGAATCCAAGCGAAATCTCCTTCAGGTGGCGGCGGCCCTTCGAAGCGCGGCGCTCAACAGAGATAGCTTCCGCATCGAGGGTTTCACCGACGCCCTCGGCACCGAGAAGTATAACATAAAACTATCCGAAGATCGCGCCAGAGCAGTCGAACAATTTCTTGCGGACAACGACATCAAGACGTCGCGGATGACGGCCGTGGGTCTTGGGGAGAATTCACCGCGCGACAAGGACCCCTATTCCTCGAAAAATCGCCGGGTCGAACTGAAACTCAAGGTGAATTGAACTGCGCCTTGTCTTGGGGTGGTTCATGCTCGCATCGCTTCTTGCGATCCCGATTGTCTCAGCAGGTTCAGGAAAAGTGTCCCATGGTTTCCGACAAGAACTTGCAACAAACAAGGTCTAAGCGGATAAATCACTGGCTTTCCAACGAAAGTCCGCTTAGCGGTATCCAATGCCCGCGACATAGTTCGCAAGCATGTGCTCTTCCAATTCTTCCTGCTCGAACAAAACCTTCATCACGTCGCCGATGGCGAGGATGCCGAGCGGTTCGGCGTCCGTGCTCAGCACTGGGATATTTTGAAGGCCGCGTGCGGACATCGTCGTCCAGACGGCCTGCACCTCATCATCGGGATGGCAGGACACGATGTCCCGGCTCATCAGCGCCGCGATGGATGCGTCGGCTGCTTCTCTTTGCGCGAGATGCCGGATGATATCGGATTTGCTCAACACCCCCACCGCCTGTCCGGAAAGATCGGAGACGATGGTCAATCCTTTTCCGGGGTTGGAAAGGGCGAGAGCCGCCACCTGCAGCGTGGCGTCGACGTCGATCACCACCAGGCGGTCCAGGGTTATTGGCGTGAGTTGTTCGATCTGCATTGCCATCTCCAGACAGGTTCGTTTCTGCTGAACCCGATGCCCGGCAATGCGCCGGACACCGGCAAACGCAGAGATTATTTCTGGTAATTCGTCAGGTTTTTCTCGTCGGTGTCGACGACGAATACCGCAATCAGTTTTGCCGGCTTGGTCTTGCTGGCATTCTCACTGACATTGTGGTGGTCGCCGGGAAACTCGGCGAAGCTTTCGCCGGCGTGATAGACCTTGACCGGCCCGTCATTGACCTGGCTCCGGATCGCGCCTTCGAGGACCGTAGCATAGATGAAGGCCGATTTCGGGTGGGTGTGGCCCGGCGAGGTGCCGCCCGGGTCATACTCGACCAGCACCGCCTTGAGGCTCTTGCCGGGGACGTTGGGCAGTGCATGGTCATAGACGATCGCCACCTTGGCCTGCTCGGTGGAAGCAGCGCTGGCGGCGCCAGCGCCGGCGATGGCGGCGGCGAAGACGGCTGTAGAGATAAAGGTCCGGAACATGTGGTTCTCCTGTCGTGAATGTCGATGATGGGGGCGCCCGATCCGACGGGCGCCGGATGTCTCAAGCGCTTACGCGCGCGGCTGGTAACCGCTCAGCCAATCGTCGAAGCTGATATGACCATGCCGGGCATTGCCGATCGGCACGAGCGAGCCGTCGAGCAGCTCGGTGCCGAAATAGAGCGCATGGGGATCGGCAACCACCTGGCGGGGATCGTTGGTCGCTTTCAGGAAGCGCGCCACGATTTCGCTCATGCGCACCCTTTCCGGACCGGCAATCTCGATCGTGCCGTTCAGCGGCACGCTGAGTGCGATCTCGGCCATCACATCGGCGACGTCGTCGGACGCGATCGGTTGAATATAGGCCGGCGACAGATGCACGGACTGGCCGACCGTGCCCGACTGGGCGATACCCGGTATGAATTCGTCGAACTGCGTCGAATGCACGATCGTGTAGGGAATGCCCGAATTCTTGATCAGTTCTTCCTGGGCCATCTTGGCGCGCATGTAACCGCTGCCCGGCAGCCGGTCGACGCCAACGATGGAAAGCGCGATGTGATGTTCCACGCCGGCGGCGATGCCGGCCGCGAGCAGATTGCGTCCGGCCGTCTGGAAGAATTCCATCACCGCCTTGTCCTCGAACGAGGGCGAGTTGGCGAGGTCGATCACCACACTCGCACCAGCCAGCGCTTCCGGCAAGCCCTTGCCGGTGATCGTGTCGACGCCCGAATTCGGCGACGCCGCCAATACTTCATGGCCCTTCTTGCGCAGGCGCTCCACGGTCTTCGACCCGATGAGCCCGGTGCCACCGATAACGACGATTTTCATGATCGATCTCCTTGATGAATTTGATTGTCAGGTTTTCACGGATCGGCCAGCTGACGATGGTCAGCATGTTTTCTCCAATGCGGTCGGGGAGTGACCGATGGGCTGGAGAATGCGCCGGATCGCGATGCCGGACTATTCTACCGGGGTCGCTGTTGCCCTATGCCAAGGCATAAGTGCAGCTGTCTCAGGTGGTCGAAAAACCTGATCGATTTGCCGGAAACGGCGTCACCAGGCATCAGGCGAATGCGCCGTCGGTGCAGATGGCTGTTCGGGATCCAAGGGATAATCACTGCGACTGCGAGCCTTGAGCGCTCGCAGCATCGATCCTCTCATCATGGAGACCAAAATGATCAAGCGTCTGAATATCATGGCCAAGAAAAACGGCGGCATGGAAGCCCTGGTCGCGGCCGAGGCCTGGCTTGCCAAGAGCTTCGACCCCAAGCTGCTCGAACTCGTCAAAGTGCGCGTTTCGCAGATCAATGGCTGCGCAAACTGCCTGCACATGCACCGTCAGGATGCGTTGAAGATGGGTGAAACGGATGACCGGCTGCTGCTGCTCAGCGCCTGGCACGAGTCGCAACTCTTCACCCCGCGCGAACGGGCGGCACTCGCCTGGGCGGAGTCTCTCACCGATATCGCCGGGAGCCGCGCACCGGACGCGGTCTACGAGGAAGCGCACAGCACCTTCTCCGATGACGAACTCGTGGCGCTTTCGATCGGCGTGGCGATGATCAATGCCTGGAACAGGCTGGCGATCGGCTTCAGGATTCAGCATCCCGCCGATCACATGCGCGCTGCCGCTTGAGGACAAGGCCGCACAACACGCCGGCCGGGCGAAGGAGATCGCCCGGCGGCAGCAGGAAGCCGGCCGTCATGCGTCGAGATTTGCCTGGATCGCCTGATATTCGCCGCGCTCGACCGGCAACCGCAGCGTCACGACCGTGCCTCGACGAGGCTCGCTTTCCAGGTGGAGATGGCCTCCTGCTTCCCGGGCAAAGCGTTCGACCATCGGCAATCCAAGGCCGCCGAGGCCCGATACCTTGGTGGTGAAGTAGGGGTCGCTCGCCCGCTGCAGCACATCCTTCGTCATACCGAAACCGTTGTCGGCAACCCGCAACTCGATCTCGGTCGCCGCATGTTCGTCGTAGATGGCGGTGGCGACGATGGAAATCACCCCGCCATCCGGCAGGGCATCGCGCGCGTTGAGCAACAGGTTCATGACGGCGCTCTGCAGCCCGACGCGGCTGCACCTGGCCACCGGCAGCGACTGGCTGGCGTAGAGTTCGAATTGGATATTGCGATCCCAGGTGGCCCTGACCAGCGCCTCGATTTCCATCAGGCAGGCCGAGACGTCCACCGGCTCGGCCGCGCCATTGCCGCCATGCGCAACCCTCAGCGTCTGTTGGACCAGCGCACCGGCGCGCTGCAACGAGACCCTGGCGCTGGCGACGACCGGCACGAGGCTCGAGCCCAGCTCGGTGTCGGCGCTGCGCGAAATCAGGTTCAGCGCCGAGGTGGCCACCTGGATCAGGTTGCCGAGATCGTGGACGACACCGAAGATCGCGTCTGCCGGATTGGTGTTCAGAGAATAGGGTTCCGGCTTGGCATAGGGGATGAACGCGCCACTCCCCCGTATTTCCATATCTGCCTGTGACATGTTCTGCTCCTCATCAGCTCCAGCGACAGGAGTGTCGTTCCCGAGCTGGATGGAGGCTATGATGCGTGCGGGGCTGTCGTCGATTGGTTCAAAGGCGAGGCCGGGCAATACTGCCGTATGGATAGGATGTCGGATTGCAGCAGTGTTGCTGCCGACAAGCTGTCGTGCCATGCCGGCGGGACAAACCCGCCGGCAGATATCCGCTCGTCTCAGTGCGTCGCGAAGACCTTGCGCAGATAACCCGTCACCTGGGCCACCGCCGTGCGCACGGCCGGCGTATGGGCGATCGGGTTCAACATCATGAAGTCATGGATCGTGCCGTTATATCTCAGCGACAGGACCGGCACGCCGGCATTGGCCAGCTTGCGGCCATAGGCTTCGCCTTCGTCGCGAAGCACGTCGTTCTCGGCGACGATCAGCAATGTCGGCGGCAGGCCGCGCAACTGCTCGACCAACGCATTCAACGGCGAGGCGTAGATGTCGCTGCGCTTGGCGACCTCCGGCACATACTGGTTCCAGAACCAGACCATCCCCTTCTTCGTCAGCCACGGGCCGTTGGCGAATTCCTCGTAGGAGCCTGTCGACATCGATGCGTCGGTGACGGGATAGAACAGCAATTGCGCCAGGATTTCCGGCCCCTTGCGCTCCTTGGCCAAAAGCGCGACGACAGCAGCCATATTGCCGCCGACGCTGTCGCCGGCGATCGCCAGGCGCTTGGCATCGGCGCCAAACTCCGCGGCATGTTCGGCGACATATTTGGTCACCGCATAGGCCTGCTCGACCGCCGTCGGATAACGGCTTTCCGGACAGCGATCATAATCGACAAACACCACGACCGCGCCGACGCCGACGGCAAGTTCGCGGACAAGGCGGTCATGTGTCTCCTTGTCGCACACGACCCAGCCGCCGCCATGGATATAGACGACGACCGGCAGTCTGCCGGTTGCATCGGCCGGCCGGACGACGCGGATATCGGTCTGCCCGGTCGGGCCGACATCGATGTAGCGATCCTCGATCGAGACATCGGGCAGATGCACCTGGACCGATTTCTGCATGCCCAGCAGCGCTCCGCGTGCGGAATGGGGCGTGAGCAGATAAAGCGGAGCCTCACCCTTCATGTCGTCGGCGAAGGCCTGGGTGGCTGGCTCAAGCTGCGGCCGGTCGATCGCCCACGTGGCCGATGGGGCAGCGGGTGAATAGCTGAGATTGGATGACATGGGCATCGTCCTTTGAAAGAGGGCTCGTGAGGGTGAGCGAGTGCAGCTGCGCCGCTCCACAGCCATGTGGCCATGTCCATCCTCCAAGGGCTATTGACACGGATGGCTGATTTTCCAGTGCCGAAGCATGCCGCACTTCATTCTTCTTCAGCGAGGCTATGCCGCAGGGTCTAGCCATCCCCGACCTTGGGATTGCACCGGCTATCTGGCGGTGCAGGCGCATCGACCAGCCTGTCGGCACGGCCATTGTCGCCAAAACGGCCCCGCCCTTCCGGGCGAGGCCATTTGTCCAATGCATTCCCGGCGGAGGGAATGAAAAGTGGAGCCGGACAGGTTGAATGCACGCCTGCCAATTCGTTGGCCACAGGGAGAAACCGAAAAAACCCCTGTGTTCATCATCTCTGTCGCGTTCGGTTAACACGGCTCGCATCTTGAAACTTCCACAATGCATCGCCTTCGCCCATCCATACCGCGGCACTGGGCGGGGCAAACCAAGGCCTAGACTGGCTGATCATTTGGCGAGAAAAGAGCGAGACGCGGCCCATCATAGCATCGATCTGCGCCTGGCTCCTGCGTAAACCGGCAGACGAGCGCCGCCTTCCTGCCTACCGTTCCGATACGATCGCGTAGTCGCTTCGATACCTCGTGATAATACCCGCCCGCATCACCCCTCGCTAACCTCAGGCCCGAAAGCAGTTCGCTGCGACCGGCAGGCTACTGCAGCCAATTGCCGCCTCAGCAAATGCCGGCCGCGAGGAGATCGAGCCAATGTCACTGTTTGCAAGCGACTTTTCCGGTGCAAGCGCCATCCGGGTTCCAACAGCGCGTGACGCCCGTCCGATGACTCGTGACGCCCGTCCGAGTATTCGTGACGCCCGGTCCGGTGGGGCGTATTCTACGCGGGTCCTGCCCGAAGCGCATCAGCGCATGGTCGGACCCTTCGTATTCCTGGAGCAATTCGGACCGACGCTGTTCGAGGCAGGCCAGGGGTTTGACATGCAGCCGCATCCGCATCTCGGGCTTGCGGCGGTGACCTATCTGATCGATGGCGAGATCGTTCATCGCGATAGCCTCGGCGGCGTGCAGACCATTCGTCCCGGTGACGTCAATTGGCTGACCGCGGGCTCCGGCATCGTGCATTCCGAACGTACGCCCCTGGAAGACAGGATATCAGGCAGCGATTTCCTCGGCATCCAGGCCTGGGTCGCGCTGCCCTCCCGGTTCGAGGAGATCGACGCCAATCTCGCATACCATCCGGCGCAGGACGTGCCGCGAACCTATGCCGACGGCGTCGAATTCACCTTGATTGCCGGAGAGTCCGACGGCCTCGTCGCGCCGGTCAAGACCCTCTCGGACCTGGTTTATGCGGAAATCGTGCTGACCAGCGGCGCGCGCTATCAGGCGCGGCCCGAGCATGTCGAGCGTGCGGTCTATGTCATAGCCGGCGAACTGGAGATCGTCGGCCAGGCCGGCATGTTCGCGGAAGGCGACCTGGTGCTGCTGAAACCCGGCGCCGAAGTCATCCTCAAGGCACCCGCCTTCCATGCCGCACGGCTGCTGCTCTTGGGCGGCGAGCCCTTCCCCGAACCGCGATACATGGATTGGAACTTCGTCTCGTCGTCGCCGGAACGGATCGAACAGGCCAAGGCGGATTGGCGCGAGCGGCGCTTCCCCGAGATCCCCGGTGAAGCCGATTCCACCCCGGATGTGTCCAACCACGATCGATACGAGGCAGCGCCATGAGACGGATTCTGAAGATTGCCATTCTTGTCAGTATCGCCGGCCTGCTGATGGGTTTTGCCGGCACCTGGGGTCTCCAATACTGGCAGACCGGCCGTTTCGAGGAGACGACCGACGATGCCTATATCCGCGGCGACATCACCTCGCTTGCGCCGCGCGTCGCCGGCTATGTCACCAAGATCGATGTCGAGGACAATGCGGCGGTCAAGGCCGGCAAGGTGCTCTTCACCATTGACGACCGGGATTATCGCGCTCGTCTCGCCCAGACGGAGGCCAATCTTGCCGCCGCGCGTGCGACGCTGGCCAACAATCGGGCCGAATATGAGCTGCAGCAGGCAATCATCGCCCAGGCCGATGCCCAACGCCAGGCCACAGTGGCTTCGCAATTGCTGGCGGAACGCAATCTCTCCCGCGTTCTCAATCTCGTCCGCACCCAGGCAACCAGCCAGGCGCAGGTCGACGTGATGCAGGCCCAGCGCGACCAGGCAAATTCCGCCGTTGTCGCCGCCGAAGCCGCACTTGCCGCGCAACGCCGCAAGCTCGATGTGATCGCAGCCCAAAAACAGGCCGCTGAAGCCGCTATCGCCCAGGCGACCGCCGCCCGCGACCTCGTGCGCATCGATCTCAGGAATACCGAGGTGCGCGCGCCGATCGATGGCGTGATCGGCAATCGCCAGGTCAGGCTGGGGCGCTACGTCACGCCCGGCCAGGCGCTGATCGATATCGTGCCGGTTGCCGATGTCTGGATCATTGCCAATTTCAAGGAAACCCAGCTCGAGCATATCAAGATCGGCCAGCCCGTCCGCATCAGCGTCGACGGCTTCAGCGATGTCGCGATCGAGGGCGTGGTCGCCAGTTTCGCACCCGGCAGCGGCTCCGCTTTCAGCCTTCTGCCGGCCGACAATGCGACCGGCAATTTCATCCGTGTCGTGCAGCGAGTGCCGGTGAAGATCCGCCTTTCCAGCAATCCGCTGCCCGGCCGGCTGGTTCCGGGCCTCTCCGCCAAGGTTGCCGTGCGGGTCGATGCGCTGGCGGGAGACAAGTGATGGCAACGATGCCGGCAGCCGCCGCAAATGGTGAACAGTCGCTGCAGCAAGCCGGCATGGGCTTGCGTGGATGGATATTGATCGCCGGGATCAGCGTTGCGGCCCTGGCTGAAGCCATCGCCGGCACAGCCGTCTCCACCGGCCGGCTGGACATGATCGGCGATATCCACGCGACCCCCGACGAACTGGCATGGCTCGATATCGGCTACACGGCTGCAAAACTCATCGCATTTGCAATAACCCCCTGGCTGATCAGCGCCCTGTCCGGCACCGTCGCGGTTCGTGCCGCCACGGGTCTCCTTGCCCTCGGCTGCGGACTGGCCGCATCGACTGTTGATGCGAACCTGCTCACAGCACTCAGGCTCCTGCAGGGCTTCACCGGCGGCGTGCTGATCGTCTCGGGTCAGACCGCCCTGCTCCAGCTCTTTCATCAGCGCAAACAGCCGCTCATCCAGTCACTGTTTGCCATCGGAGCGGTGGTCGCGCCCGCGACCTTCGTGCCGCTGATATCAGGGTGGATGATCGACAACTGGTCATGGAACTGGGTTTTCCTGACCGCGTTTGCGACTGCACTCCTGGCGCTGGCACTGGTGATCGCCGGCGGCGAATTGCGAGGCGTGGTAGCATCGAGCGGCGGGCTCGACTGGCCCGGCCTCACCCTTTTCGCCGCATCGGCGGTCGCACTGACCTACGTGCTCAGCCAGGGCAGCCGATGGAACTGGTTCGACGACGGCCGCATTGCCGTGCTCACGTGCGTTGGCGTCGTGGCGCTGGTGTTGTTTGTCCTTTCGCTGTTCGGCCGTCACGAGGACAAGCTGATCGCGCTTTCAGTGTTCCGTGACCCGGACTTTGCCTTCGCCTTTCCCATCAGCTTCGTCGCCGGCTTTGCCCTGAGCGGCAGCGCCTATGTCATTCCCGCCTTTGCCGTCTCCGTGCTCGGGATGACCGCGACACAGGCCGGTTGGCTGCTGCTGCCCAGCGGCTTTCTGTTCATCGCGTCCTTGCTGCTGGTCGCATGGCTGATCAGCCTCCGGAGCCTCCCCCCGATCGCAACAGTGCCCTTCGGCATCCTGATATTCATGACCGCGATGTGGATGCTTTCGCGATCGAATGGCGAAAGCGGTGCGCCCGACATGTCGCTGGCGATCCAGCTTCGCGGCATTGGCCTGGGCCTCTTGTTCCTGTCGCTGACGCTGATCGCGCTCACCAACCTGCCGCGCTCTACCCTCGTCTACGGTGTCGCTCTGTTCAATATCGGGCGGCTGGCCGGCGGCCAGATCGGCATAGCCAGCCTGCAGACGCTGATCGACCATCAGACCGCACGCAACCTTGCCGTCCTCGGCGCCAATCTCACCAACGGCCGTACGGCCGTGATCGATCGCCTTGCCCAGATTGGCAGTCTGCTGGCGGCAAAAGGTGTGGAACCCGGATCCGTCACCAAAGCCGCGATCAACCTGCTCGGCCGCCAGGTCGCGACACAAGCCACGGTCATCTCGTTTGAAACCGCCTTCCTTGCCATTGCCCTGCTGTTCGTCGCCGCGGCGCCGCTCCTGGTTGCCTACAAGATCATGCTTGGCAGGCTTTCCAGGCATTCCAGAGGGCCGCCGGACCTGGAAAATCTGCCTTCGAAAACCACGCTCTACTCTTCAAAGGAAGCCAATCATGAAACTCTACTATAGCCCCATGGCATGCAGCCTCGCCGATCACATCGCGCTTCAGGAATCAGGCGCGCACTATGAGCGCGAGCAGGTCGACCTGAAAACCAAGCGGATCATCTCCGGCGGCGATTTCAACAACATCACGCCCAAGGGATATGTCCCGGCGCTGGTGCTCGACAATGGCGAGACATTGACCGAAAACATCGCCATCCTCGACTGGCTGGCGGGCCGCTTCCCCAAACTCGGCAGCGCCGGACCGCTCGGACGAACCCGCGTCCTGGAAGCGCTGACCTATATCTCGACGGAATTGCATGGCGGCTTCAAGCCGATGTGGCATGCCAGCACGGAGGCCGAAAGGGCCAAAGCGAAAGCCGATCTTGCCGCCCGGTTCAAGCTGCTTTCCGACAGGCTGACGACGGAATACCTGTTCGGCGACGAGCCGACCGTCGCCGATTTCTATCTGTTCGTCATGCTGCTCTGGGCCGAACGATTCGGTGTCGAGGTTTCGCCGCAACTGGCGGACTTGCGGGCGCGCTTGAAGACCAGGCCCGCAGTGCAGATGGCGATGCAACAGGAAGGGTTGGCCGCATAACCGCCGAATGCGGCATTCGACCTGTCGCATATTCAGTTGAAAACAAACCACCCTGCCGGAAGACATCTCCGGCAGGGCGGTTTGCGTTTTAGCGCGCTCCGGCCTGACGCATATGGGCCGGCAGCGTCTCCCATGCCCGGATYAGTTCGCCGATCGAGCCGGCTTCCATCTTGTGCATGACATTGCTGCGATGCAATTTGACCGTCACTTCGCTGATGCCGAGATCGAAGGCGATCTGTTTGTTGAGGCGCCCATGCGCCACCTCGTGAAGAACCTCGCGCTCGCGCTGTGTCAGGGTCTCCAGCCGTTCGATATTACGCCGGGCGACCGCCGCCTGCACCCGCCGTTCGGCATCCATGGCAATGCCCGCGGTCACGGCGTCAAGCAGCGTCTGGTCGCGCACCGGCTTGGTGAGAAAATCCACGGCTCCGGCCTTCATCGCCTGCACGGTCATGGGGATATCGCCATGGCCGGTCAGGAAGATGATCGGCTTGGGATTGCCGTTCTCGGCCAGATGCTGCTGCAGATGCAGACCGCTGACACCCGGCATGCGCACATCGAGGATCAGGCAGCCGGGACTGTCCAGAACATCGGCGTCRAGCAATTCGCGGGTCGAGGCGAAACTGACAGGCTCGAAACCGGCCGACGATATCAACTCGGACAGGGCCTCGCGCACCGATGCGTCATCGTCGACGACAATGACAAGCGGCTGATCCCGTTCACGTCTCCGCTGCGGTGATGGCGGTGCCGACTTCCGCTGGAACGGCTGGTCTACTCTCATGTCACGCTCCATTTTTCGATGTGTTCAAGGCATTGGCGATGGCCGCGAGCAGGGCCTGCGCGTCGAAGGGCTTGCGGAAGAAACCGCTGATGCCCTGGGCACGGCTCTGATCGGCGATTTCATGCCGGCCCGTGATCAAGAAGACCGGCAGCTCCGGACGCAACCTCTTCACCAGGTCGCGCAGTTCGAAGCCGTCCATGCTGGGCATGCCGATATCGGTGATCAGCAGGTCCAGGTCCGACAGCCCGTTGACGAGCAGCGATGTCGCCGACGGGAAACTGCGGGCCACATAGCCCGCCGACTCCAACAGGTCGCCCACCGATTCAAGCAGCCTTGGATCGTCGTCGACAATGGCCACGACATGTCTTGTCTCATTCATGATCAATTCCCTCCCACCCGTCGCGAGTGGGTAATCGGTATGTCCAGTTTCTCGGCGATACGGACGAGATCGGCCAGCGATGCCGCCGCCATTTTCTGCATCACGTTTCGCCTGTGGATTTGCAGCGTGACTTCGCTGATCCCCAATTCGGCCGCCGCCTGTTTGTTGAGAAGACCGCTGATGACGAGCGGCAGCACCTCGCGCTCCCGCGGCGTCAGATCGAGATAGCGTTGCCGCAGAGTGCCGAGTTCGGCGCGTTCCGCCCGCTTCTGCCGATCCTGCGCGATCGCGGCGTGGATTGCTCCCATGAGGTCGGCATCGCTGAACGGCTTGGTGAGAAAATCCACGGCGCCATGCTTGATGGCGCGCACGGAGGATGGAATATCCCCATGCCCGGTGATGAAGATGATCGGCGGATGATCGCCTTCGGCGATCTGGCTCTGCAGATCGAGGCCGTTGATATCGGGCAATTCGATATCGAGGATGAGGCAGGCGGGGACATCCGGCTTGTCCGCATTCACATAATCGCCGGCCGATCCGAAGGCGATGGCGCGCATGCCGTGCGAATCCAGGAGCTCGCTGAGCGCCTCCCGGATGCGTTCATCGTCATCGACGATATAGGCAATGTGATCGTCGCTGGTCATGGCGCCGCCTTGTCTTCGACCGGCAGGGTGAAGATGAACTTCGCACCATGCGGATCGTTCTGCTCCGCCCACAACCGTCCGCCATGCGACTCGACGATCGAGCGGCAGATCGCCAGCCCCATGCCCATGCCGTCCTCTTTCGTCGTGAAGAACGGCTCGAACATCCTCTCGGGGAACTCCACGCCCGGGCCGCGATCGCTGATCTCGGTCTCGATGGCATCCTCCCTGTGGCGCACGCGGATGCCGAGCACCTTGTCGCCATCGCTTGCGTCCATCGCCTCCATGCCGTTGCGCATCAGGTTGACAAGGACCTGCTGAATCTGCACCCGATCCACGGCAATCAGCGGAAGATCGGCCTGGATTTTCACATCCATCCGCACGCGCCGCCGCGCCGCCTCGTCGGCCATGAGGTTGCGCGCTTCGCTGACGACGAGCGAAATCGCCATACAGGCCCGCGTATCGATCGATTGCCTGAACAGGGCGCGGATGCGGCTGACCACATCCGCTGCCGAGTTTGCATCGCGGATGATGCGCTCCACCGTCTTCTGCGCCCGCTCCATATTCGGTGGCGTGGCGAGCAGCCAGCGCTGGCAGGCATGCGAGTTTGCCACGACGGCCGCCAAGGGCTGGTTCACCTCGTGGGCGATGGAAGCGGAAAGCTCGGAAAGGCTCGCGACCTGGCTGGCGCGCGCCAGGCTCTCCTGCGCCAGACGCAACTTTGCCTCTGCCCTGACCTCGCCATCGACGTCCAGGCACATGACATTCCACTGCACGATCGTGCCTTCTGCGTTGCGCATCGGCGCAGCGCGTGTTTCGACCCAACGATATTCGCCATCGAAGCGCCGCAGACGATGCCTCCGTGCATAGGGCTCGCCGGTGGCCAGCGAATGGGCATAATCCTCCTTGACGCCAGCGACGTCGTCGGGATGAACGCCGGCATCGAGCGTGCCTTCCAGCCGGGATTTTCCCGTTCCATCCAGTGCTTCGAGCTTGTAGCCGAGGAAGTCGCGGAGCTGGGGATTGCGATAGACAGGCTCGCCATCCGGCGCGGCGCAATCGATCATCGCGGGCAGCGTTTCGACCAGTTGCCAGAGCGAACGTTCTCTTTCGCGTATGGCCTCCTCGATACGCAGTTGATCCTCGATGTCATGCGACAGGCCGTACCATTGGACGATTTGTCCGCTCTCGTCCCGCAACGGCTCGGCGCGGCTGGACATCCAGCGATAAACCCCATCGGCACGCCGCAGCCGGAAATTCAGGGAGAAGGTTTCGCCAGTGGCGAAGGAGTGGTCAAGCGCTTCTGTCAGCCGGGCTGCATCCTCGGGATGGACGAGTGTCGTGATAGTTGCGGGCAACCCGATCGTTTCCAGATCATCGTAATCGGCGACATCCAGACCAAGGAACTCGACCATGCGCCTGCTGAAGAAAACCGGCTCGCCCGCCGGGTTCAACCGCCAGAGCAGGCTCGGCACCATGTCGACCAGTTGCGAGAATTCCCGTTCGCGGCTGCGCAATGCCTCCTCGGCCCTCTTGCGCTCGGTGATGTCGATGAAGCCCACCAGGCTCTTGTCGGCAACGGCACCGGGCCGGGCGGTGGTGAAAAGCACGTCCATGACGGTGCCGTCCATCCGCGCCACCCTGGTCTCTTCCTGAAACACCTCCTCGCCGCGATACCGCGCCTCGATGGAGCGCCGTATGGTGGCGATGCTCGGCTGCCAGTAACGGCTGATCGGCCCGAGCATCTCATCGGCATCCTCTGCGCCGAACATCTCGACGATATGCCGGTTGACCTCCTCGACCTCCAGAGCCTGCACCGCGCGCGGCAGGAATTCCGGGTGCTCGTCGATATAGGTTCTGAGTTCCGTGACCCCTAGCGCCCGCAACTCCTTGAACAGGGGGATGAGCTTGCTGGCATCCACCTGTGTGAGGCCGATCGGCATGTAGTGGAAGAGATCGCGGTAGCGGCGCTCATTTTGCCGCAAGGCGTCCTGCACGGTCACGAGATCGTGGATGTCGACGCTGACGCCGTACCAGTGGACGATGGCGCCGGTATCGTTGCGCAAGGGTTCCGCGCGGGTCTCGGTCCAACGATAGCTGCCATCGGCGCGAAGCTGGCGATATCTCTGAATATAGGGCACGCCGGTCTTGAACGATTGGTTGATGTCCAGCCGGGCCGTCTCCCGATCATCAGGATGAATGACGCTGAGCGACGGCGAACCATCGGGCGCGGTGATATCCTCGACCGTCGCGCCCGTCACATCCCTGAAGCGCTTGTTGACATAAACAGGCGTTCCTTCCGGTGTCGTGGCCCAGATCAGAGCCGGCACCGCATCGATCAATTGCTGCAGTTCCCGCTCTTGATCACGCAGCGCCTGCTGCGCACGCACCTCATCGTCGATGTCGAGGGCCGCCGCATACCACTGCACGATCACACCCTTCTCATCCCGCAACGGCTCGGCGCGGCCCTCCATCCAGCGATAGACGCCATCGGCGCGGCGCCGGCGATAGCGTATGGAATAAGGTTCACCGGTGGCCAGCGCATGATTGAGCACCTCCCGCATGCGCGGCCCGTCCTCGGGATGCACGGTCGCGCCGATCAGGGCCGCCAGGCGGCTCATCTCCGGCTTGTCCCAGGCCGCGACATGGTCGATGCCGATGGATTGCAGGGTACGCTTGCTGAAGAAGGTCGGCTCGCCGTCGGGCGACATACGGCCGATGTGAACCGGAACCATGTCGACAAGCAGCGACAGCTCCCGCTCCCGCTCACGCAACGCCTCCTGCGCGCGCACTTCCTCGTCGACATCGAGGGAAACGCCATACCATTCGGCAATCGACCCGTCTTCCCCACGCCGAGGCTCGATCCTGCACTCCGCCCAGCTGTAACTGTCGGCCTTCTCGCGCCAGCGAAACCGCATCGTGGAGCCAGCGCCGGTTTCGAAACAGGTCCGTAACGTGCCTTGCACCTGCTCGGCATCTTCGGGATGGATCAATTCCTGCAGCAGGCTTTCGATGCGCGGTCGCGCGACAGTATCGACGTCGGCGCCCACGCCCCGGAAATGGTCCTGGTATCGCTTGTTGAAGTAGATCGACCCACCCGAGGGCACGGCACTCCAGATGCGCACCGGCACGGCATCGATCATCTGCTGCAGCTGCCGCTCTCGCTGCAGCAGCGCTTTCTCGGCCCGCATCTGGTCATCGATATCGTGACAGATCCCATACCATTGCGTGATGCTTCCGGCTTGGTCACGCATCGGTTCGGCACGGCTCGACATCCAACGATAGGCTCCATCGGCGCGGCGCATGCGATATCGCAGCGCGAAGCTCTCTCCGGTCGCCAGGCTGTGGCGAAGCGCATCGCCAAATGCCGTGGCATCGTCCTGATGCACGCCGGCCTCGATCATCGCCGCCAGCCGGCTCATGCCCGGCCTGTCCATGTCCGCCACGTCGAGACCGAGGAAATCGACCATGCGCTTGTTGAAGAACGTCGGCTCGCCGTCGGGGGTCAAACGCCAGACGTGGCTGGGAACCATGTCCACGAGCTGTGACATCTCCCGCTCACGGTCGCGCAACAATTGCTGTGCGCGGACCTCGTCGTCGACATCGACGTTGACGCCGTACCATCGCAGGATGGCACCGGATTCATCATGCAGAGGCGCAACCCGCGCCTCGACCCAGCGATAGACGCCATCGTGCCGAATTTGCCGAAGCCTCAGGCTGTAGGGTTGTCTGCTGACAAGCGAATCGGCCAGTGCCTGTGCCGCCCTTTGCTTATCGTCAGGATGGATCAGATTCAGTGACGCCACGCCATCGGGCGCTCTCATATCGGCAAGCGTGGCGCCCACCATATCCGTGAACTGCTTGCTGACGTAGTCGGGCTTTCCTTCGTCCGTCACGCTCCAGATCATGGCCGGCACGGCGTCTATCAGTTCCTGAAGCCGCCGCTCGCTTTGCCGCAGCACCTCTTCGGCCCGCAGCTGGTCGTCGATGTCGTTGGCGAGGCCGTACCATTGGACGATGCGTCCGTCCTCATCGCGCATCGGTTCCGCGCGGCCCTCCACCCAGCGATAGACGCCGTCCGCACGACGCAGGCGATATTTCAGCAAAAAACCTTCGCCGGTGACAAGGGAGTGATTGAGCGCTTCTCCCATTCTGGCTGCATCGTCGGGATGAATGACCGCCGCGATGGCGGCCGCCAGTGGCGTCATGCCCGGCTTGTCGTAATCCGCCACGCCCAGGCCGAGAAAGTCGATCAGGCGCTTGTTGAAAAATGTCGGCTTGCCGTCGGATGCCAGACGCCAGATGGGGATCGGAACCATGTCCACGAGCTGCGAGAGTTCCCGCTCCCGATCACGCAAAGCTTCTACGCTTTGGCGCAATGTCAGCAAGGCCAGCTGGTGCTGCCGGGATATTGCTGCGACGATCAAGGCCGAAAAGGCCGAGATCGCCAGAAAAAGCTGCAGCATGATCTGCTTGTGTTTCTGGAACTCGGGATCGCCGGCAAACTGGCCGATGCCGGATATGGAGAAAATGGCCGTGATCAGCGCTAGCAGAGCCAAGGTGACGGCGGCGCCCTTGAACTCGAAACGAACCGCGGCCCAAAGCAGCGGCGGCATGATGATATAGGCAAATGGCAGAGAACCGCTCAGCGAAAGTGCCGCGACACCAAGCAGGATCAGCCCCAGGACACCGGCTTCCATCCATTGCGCAGCCGAAAGCTCAGCCTTGCCACGCCAGCTGTGCAACGTGACCAGCGCCAGCGGCGCCACGATAAGGACCCCGGTGGCGTCCCCGATCCACCACAGCGGCCAGGCCGCAGTGAAGGTTTGCGACAGGATGCCGAACCACGCCAAAGTCGCACTTCCCACGGTCGCGCTGACCAGCGGCGCAATTCCGGCCCCCAGAACCACAAAGGCCAGGACTTCCGGCAGGGTCTCCAGCCGAACCGGTGATTTGAGCGTCCGGCCCACGAGCCACGCGCCGGTCATCGCTTCAAGCGCATTGCCGACATTAATCAGGAAGGCTGCAGGCAGGGGACTGTGGAACCACAGCGCATTGGCGAACAATTCAGCCACGCAGCCGGCCAGCACCCACCATGGCCAGCTTCGACGTGGAGCGAGCACAAGCGTGGCGATGAAAAGCCCGCTCGGCGGCCAGATGGAAATGCCCGTTCCCGGCACGATGGCCAGCAACTGGGCAAATCCGCAGCCCAGGACATAGGCTATGGTGAAAAGACCGAGATGCAGGACGTGGGGGCGGTGCGACCAGACGCGCATGATCAGCTGCTCCTGCCGGACAAGGAAAGCCAGAAGACCGTCAGCGTTGCGTGTTTTCGGCGTTGGGACTGGCGAGCTCATGTCCCAAGCGTAATCCTGCGGCGCTTCAGCCGCAACTCATGGAAATCCATGCATTGCAAGGAGACGTTGCCGTTGCGGAGTTTTCGGGGCGGGCTGGAATGGGCGGAAGCAAAGCAAAAATGGGCTGCAGCCGGCTGGCGGCGTCCCTCATCATACGGCATGAGCAGGATCTCAGTACCCTCTTGCGAGGTCGCGCATGGTGTCCGGGTCGAGCAAATTGTCGAACCAGACGTCAAGCATGGTTTCCAGCAGAAACTCGTCGTCGGCCGCTTCGGAAAACAACGTCATCGACGCATGCAATTTCTTGGCGTCGACGTCACCGAAAACGGTGTGGGCGCTCAGTTGCGGCAGATGCTGAAGTGCGCCGATGCATTCCCGATATCGGCCACCCAGCACCGGAACCGCCAGATAGGCGCGTGCCTCGTCGAGCGAAGTGATGGCAAAGGGTTTCGATGTGAGATCGATGCTGTTGCCGCCGAGCCGCGGGAAGATGAAATCCATATACGGGCTGCACATCCCGCCGCGCCGGAGAATGGACAGCGCATCGTCATAGACCGGATCTTGTCCGTCGATGAACCGCTGCAGGTCATAGTCGTTGTTCATAGGATCCTCGATCACTTTTCAGCCAACAATCACGACCCAGGCCTATGGGCGGCCTGGGCCTCGTTTTGTGGAACTGCACTGCGCCGACGGTCGCGTTCAGCCTGGATCGTCGCGGCCGCTGCGCATTGTCAAAGGTCGCTCGATTTGCGGCTCGAAGGCGCATGCTCGGTGCGGTCGCCGTAAAGCTGCACGGCAGCGATCGTCGCGACGCAAAGCCCGAGCAGGACATGCGTCCACATCGGGTTCCCCGGTGCTCCGAATCCGAGCAGGAAAGGTGCTACCACCGCCCAGCAGCCCAAGGTCAGGTTGGACCATTCCGCCCAAGCGGAATAGCGATAGAGAGCCACGGCAGAACAGCACACAATCAGCGTGCCGACGATACCGGCATCCCAGGCGGCGGCCGGCGCGCCTACGAACAGAAACGCGGCGCAGGCCAGGCCTGCACCCAGAATGAGGTTGGTCCATTCCAATCCCTTGCTTGGCACTTCGCTTCTCATCTTCATCTCCTTTTGCAATCCGTTGATCTACCGTACCTCCGTCCCTGATCGGGTTCCGGACGGTCGGTGCAAGGAGAATGGGAGAGGCCGGCCCACGAAACTATTCTGCGTGAGCGTCTGTTGGATCATACGAAAGGCTACAGCCATTGCGCACTTGGACGACCGCGGGATAGCAAGAGGACCCGGGTCACTCCTACCTGGCGTGGCAAGCTGTGTGCTTTGGGGGGATTGAGGTGCAGCATCGCGAATTCGGCCGCACCGGCTGAAAAATAAACCCTCAATTCTTGCCTCGGCGGCGCACTGCCGTCATACACAAGCCATGACGTCTGATTCGAAAATTTTCGTGGGCCTTAGATCCACCCGCAAAAAATCATCCCCCGAAAACCAACCCACCGGTCCGAAATGCCAGTGGGATGGCTGCGCGAAGTCCGGGACGCACCGCGCCCCTGTCGGCCGGGATGCCGAGGGCCTATTCCTGTTGTTCTGTTCCGAACACATCAAGGAATACAACAGAGGATACAATTTCTCGCCAGATCTCTCGGCACCTGAGGTCGCCCGCTACCAGAGGGAAGCGGCAGCCGGCAGCCGGCCGACCTGGGGAACCACTGTCAGCCAGTCAACCGAGATACCTATTCCGTCCACTGCCCGCTCCGGCCCCGCCAAGGCCTTGAATGCCCGAAGAGGCGCATCGGATCGCAAGGCGCATGGCGCCGATTTGCACAAGCGAAAGCTCAAAGTGCTCGAAGCCAAGGCTTTTGAGACGCTCGGTATTCAGCAAGATGCGACCCCGCAGCAAATTAAGAGCCGCTATAAGGAAAAGCTGAAAATGCATCATCCCGATGCAAACCAGGGCATGCGAGCCTCCGAGGGCGAGCTTCGCGCGGCGATCGAGGCGTATAAGATCCTCAAACTCAACGGATTTTGCTGAGAATTTCCCTCGGCAGGTCCCTGGGACGGGGAACCCAGTGCGGCGTATGGCACGACTTCGGCCACGACATGGGGCAATTTTGCCCCATCTCTTCGAACGGCAGGCCGCCGAGGCTATCCGAGACAAAACCCGGTTTCATGCGTAGAACTCCGGTTTGGCAATCATTTCGACCGGCATCTTCCGGCCTTCCTTCAGCGCCCTGACGCCGGCTTCGGCGACGACGGCAGCGCAATATCCGTCCCAACTGGTCGAGGCGGTATCGGGAAACACGCCCGTCTCGACGAAGCGCAGGAACGCCCGGTTTTGGCGCCGATAGGCGTCGGCATGGCGGCCGCGCCAATCGGTGTCATAGCCGGTGCTCTGCCCGAGTTCGCGATCGAGCCTGGTAAAGGCGACCGGGTTGATGGCGATGGAAGCCTTTTCCGCGACCAGTTCGGCACGCACGTCATAGCCATAGGCGGCGTTGTTGTTGACCTCGATATTGACCAACTGCCCATCCGCGGTTTCCAGGACCATGAACACGGGCGCGACCAGCGCGTCGGAGCGCCTGGGCTGGAAGGCGGAAATCGAGACATAGTCGCAGCCGAGCACGAAACGCACCACGTCGAATTCATGCGGCGCCGAATTGGTGATCGCCATGGCGCCGGTGAAATCCGCCGCCGGCGTTGCCACGTTGCGGTGGAAATTGTGCATCATCAGCGCCCGGCCCAGCGTGCCATCCGCCAGCGCCTGCTTCATTTCCGAATAAGAGCGGTCGAACCGGCGCATGAAGCCGAGTTGGACGAACCTTGCGCCGGCCGCCTGCTCCGCCCGCATCACATCCAGGCATTCCGTCGGCGATTGCGATAGCGGCTTTTCGCAAAGCACTTTCTTGCCCGCCTCGATGCAGGCCATCGACAGAGGCGCATGGGTGAAATCGGGGCTGGCGACGATCACCGCGTCGACATCGGCGCGGGCGATCACCACGCCGGGATCGGTTGCCACATCCTCGGCACCATGGGCATCGGCCACCTGCCGCGCACGCACGTCGTCCCTGTCGCACACGACCTGAAGCCGGGCACCGGGAAGCTCTTCCGCCACGATCCTGGCATGGTCGGCTCCCATGAGCCCCGCGCCGATGATTGCCATTCGCACTGTCATTTCGTCCTGCCTGATACCTTGTCGTTGGATTGACCGGATGCGACCGGACGGCCCACTGGTTTTGTGATCACCTCGGCCCAGAGGAGAAATTCCGGGCCGCTGCCCTGGTCCGCCGTCCACGCGGCAGCCTCGGGAAGAGGACTTGGTGACGCCATTTGCGGTGCATGTCCTCATGCGGTCAAGACATGACTTTCAATCGACGCTTCGAGATCGGCCAAGGGTTCACCGCCGGCGATGGCGCATTCATCATTCCGGCGTCCATGCAGGGCTGGCCGGACAGGATTTGCCCTGCGCAGGCTGCGACAAGATTGTCATCCGGAAAGCACAATCGGCGGAAATAAATCCATCCCCATATGCGTCTCTTTTCAAGCGTGTAATCTGCGCCCGCACATTCAAAACGCCCAATTTATGAATCGCAAAAGTCAGGATCGAACGCCCCATGCTCGGCCCATCCGGCACTGCCTCCATCCAACGCCCGCCCGCAGAAATCGCCTATGAAGATGAACTTGCCGCCCTCCAGCGCACCGATAGCGGGCCGCGGCCACCTGGCTGGAACCTGTCGCTCAAGGCGGTGAAAGCCTTCATTCTCGGCGGCAATGGCGCCACGGCCAAATTGGTCGCCTCGCCCTCGCTGGTCGAGCGGGCGATGGTGACGCTGGCGACATCACGGGCGCTGCTCCTGATCGGCGAGCCCGGCACCGCCAAGAGCCTGCTCTCCGAACTTCTGGCGGCTGCCGTCAGCGGCGAGTCGACACTGACGATCCAGGGTGGCGCATCGCTGACCGAGGACCAGATCAAATATGGTTGGAATTATGCGCTGCTGGTCAGCGAGGGTCCGTCGCGGCGGGCGCTGGTGCCGGCGCCGCTGCATCAGGGCATGTCGAACGGCCGGATCGTGCGGTTCGAGGAGATCACCCGCTGCCCGCTCGAAGTGCAGGACAGCCTGCTCTCGGTGCTGTCAGACCGGGTGCTCGCCGTGCCCGAATTGTCGGGCGAGGATGGCATGGTGTTTGCCCGCGAAGGCTTCAACATCATCGCCACGGCCAATACCCGCGACCGCGGCGTCAATGAAATGTCGGCGGCGCTGAAGCGGCGGTTCAATTTCGAGACCGTGTTCCCGATCCGCGACCCGCAGGAGGAACTCGACCTGGTCAAGCGCGAGGCCGGCAAGCTGCTCGCCCGCTCCGGCGTGCCCTCGGTGCCGGATGACGACGTGCTGGAAGTGCTGGTCACCTGCTTCCGCGAACTGCGCGACGGCCTGTCGATCGAGGGCGGCATGGAAAAACTGAGCTCGGTGATGAGCACGGCCGAAGCGGTCAGTGTGGCCCATGCCGTGGGCGTGCGTGGCCATTTCCTGCGCGGCGACCGCGGCCGGCCGGAGGATATCGTCGAATGCCTGGCCGGCACCGCCGCCAAAGACAATGCCGAGGACCTCACCAAGCTCAGGCGCTATCTGGAGCAGAAGGCGGCAAAACGCACCGGCGAAGCATGGAAGGCGCTCTATGCGGCTCGGCATCTTCTCACGCCCTGACGGGGATAAAGCGCGAGAGGGCGACGGCAGGCTCATAGTTCTGGGCGTGCGCCATCATTCGCCGGCCTGCGCCCGCATGGTCTCCGACACCATCGCGCGGCTGAGGCCGGCTTTCGTGCTGATCGAGGGGCCGGCGGATTTCAATCCGCATATCGGCGATCTCCGGCTGCAACAACAGCTGCCGGTGGCGATCTTCAGCTATCATGCGACACCCGCACGCACCTTCGCTTCCTATACGCCGTTCTGCGACTATTCCCCCGAATGGGAAGCGCTCAAGGCGGCTTGGGCGATTGGCGCCACGCCGCTGTTCTGCGACCTGCCGGCCTGGCACCGCGATTTCGGCGACCGCGCCAACCGCTATGCCGACCCGCACACGGCGCGCGCCGCCGCAGCCGAGACGGCGCTCGGCAAGGCGCTGGGCGAGGATGGACGCGATGCCGTCTGGGATGCGCTGGCCGAGCAAGCGGCACCTGCCAAACTTGCCGAACGGCTCGACCGCTATTTCGACCTGCTGCGGCCCGAAGGCGTGGAAGACCCGCGGGAATGGGCGCGCGAAACCCATATGGCGGCGCATGCGGCCTCGGCATTGCGCGAGGCCGGCAATGGCAAGGTCGTGCTGGTCTGCGGCGGCTGGCATGCCGAGGCGATCCGGCGACTCACACTTGCGGCGGATGGCACGCGGCCGGAAATCCCTCAGCCATCTGAGGGCGAGCGCGTCGGCAGCTATGTCGCACCCTATGATTACCAGCGGCTCGATCGCTTCACCGGCTACGCCTCCGGCATGCCCTCGCCGGCCTATTATGAGCAGGTACGGGCAAAAGGCCTCGGCCCTGCCGCCGATTGGGCGGAGATGGCCATATCCCAGGCACTCCGCGCCGCCGGACAAGTCGTCTCCACCGCCGACCGCATCGCCTGGCGGGCGCATGCGCAGGCCCTGTCGATGGCGCGCGGCCACCATGCCATCCTGCGCGCCGACCTGCTCGACGCCGCCCTGGCGACACTGGTGAAGGATGGCCTCGATGCCCCCGCCGCCTGGACCGAGGCCGGCGCGGTCCGCACCGGCACCCACCCTGCCCTCGTCGCCATGCTGCGCGCCTTGACCGGCGACCGCGCCGGGCAATTGGCCGTGGGTACGCGCCGGCCGCCGCTGATCGCCGATGTCGAAACCCGGCTGGCGGATGCCGATCTGACGCCTACCCACACGCCGCGGCAGATCGCTCTCGACTGGAGCGACCCTGAGAGCCGCGCCCGCGCCCAGATGCTCAATGGACTGCGCTTGCTCGGCCTGCCCGGCCTCGAACGGATCGAAGGCCCGACCCGCCCGCAGACCAGGGCGCCGAAGGAAGTTTTTCGCCTCGTGCGCCACCGCAATGCCGAGGGCATGCTGATCGAGGCGTCGCGCTGGGGCGGCACGCTGCCGATGGCGGCCTCCGCCCTGCTTGCCGATCGCGTGGCGCAGGCGGGCGGAGATCTCGCCCGTCTTTCGGCCTGCCTGGCGGATTGCCTGTTCGCCGGCCTGCTCGATGTCGAGGGCGAATTGACGGCCAGGATCGCCGCCGGCATCGCCCAATCGCACGAGATCGGCGCCATTGGCGCGGTGGGGCTGGATTCGGTCAGGCTGCACCGCTTCGGCTACGTGTTCGGCGACCAGACCCGCGATGGCCTCGGTCGGCTCTGCGAAACCCTGTTTGCCCGCGTGCTCTGGCTGATCGAAGCCATCCATAACCAGCAGGAAGGCCTGCGCAGCATCAACGCACTGATCGCCTGCCGCGACATGATCCGCGATTGCCCCGATCTCATTATCGATCGCGCCGCACTGATCGCGGCCCTCGCCCGCGCGGCGGCCGATCGCCAGTCCGCGCCCGCACTGGCCGGCGCAGCCCTTGGCACGCTGGTCGCCTGCGGCGAAAACGACACATCGGGCATTGCCGGCCGCATGCGCCAGTTCAGCCGGCCCGACCAGTTGGGCGATTTCCTCGCCGGCCTGTTCGCGCTGGCGCGGGAGGAGATTGCCACGGAGGAAAAGCTGATCGAGGCCGTCAGGCTATTGGTCACCGGCTGGGTCGACGACGAATTTTTACGCGCGCTCCCCGCTCTGCGCCAGGCCTTCGTCTTCTTCCCTCCGCGCGAGCGGGAGAGGCTGGCGCGCACCCTCCTGCGCGCCCATGGCCGGAGCGAGGCGCGCGCCGAGATCGAGGCGCTGCAATGGATGCGCCAGCACGCCGACATCACCAACCAGGCTGCGGCGATCGCGCTGGAAGCGGTGGTGGCTGAGCGGCTCATGCGTGCTGGACTGATGTGACGAACAACGGATGTGACGAACAAAGCTGAGGAGAGACGGATGCAACGCTATGAACTCGTCGAGGGCACGTCATCGAAATTCTGGGAAGTCTCGGTAGAGGGCAAGACGCTGACGGTCACCTACGGCCGGATCGGCACTGCCGGCCAGACCAAGGACAAGGATTTTGACAGTGCCGAGGCCGCCACCAAGGAAAAGGACAAGCTGATCAAGGAAAAGACCGGCAAGGGCTATGTGCTCGCCGGCGCCGGCACGACGCCTTCGGCATCCCCCGCCCCTAAGCCCAAGCCGGCCGCCGCAGAGAAGGCGAAGGAAACGGCACCCGCACCGGAACCGGCAGCACAGGCCGCTGCTGCGCCCGCAGCCACTGTAGCCGAGCCCGTGGCCGCCGCAGCCGTCGCAGAAGAACCGGCCGTCATCTCCGCCCCGGCAGCACCGCGCGGCCCCTCCGAACAGCTCGAAAAACTGCTGGGTCAGCCGCTGCCCACCCGCACCCAGCCGCAAGGCGTACTCGACGCCGCCGCTGCCTGGTCCTTCCTGGTCGCGCTGCTGAGGATCGAATTTACCGATTTCAACGAGACGCAGGGGCAATCGCTGACCTGGCTCATGCAGCATCTCGGCGACAGCGGCCCGAAATCCGGCGACGGCGGCGCGGTCGGCTGGCTGAAATCGAAGCTCGGCGGCAAGCCGGCTTCTTCCATCGGCCTCGAGGAAGCGCGCGAGTGGATCAGGCATATCCTGGCGGCGATGGACAATACCCAGATCAGCGGCCCGCTCGTCGGCGGCGGCAAGGTCACCGGCGACACGATCTGCATGATGGCCTTCCTGCACTGGCTGGTGGCGAGCGCCGGTGCCCCCTTCGCCATCGAGGCGGCGCTGCCGCTGATCGGCACCGAATCCCGCAGGAGAGGCAGCTATACCAATTCCTCCTGGAGCGCGCCGATCGACCTTGGCCTGCGCATCGCACTGGTCAGGGCGCCCGAGGACGAATACGAGGCCGCCCTTGGCATGCTGACCAAAGCATGCGATGCCCAGACACCGTGGCAGACACGCGCCTCCTACGCCTTCATCCTCGCCGACGACCGGGCGACGGAGCATGATCTCAAGCCGCTCGCCGTCCTCTCCGCCGCCGAAGCCGCCGGCGAGGATATCGGCGCCTCGGTCTCCTTCGTGCCGCTGATCGCCGAGGCTCCCCCGTCCGCCGGCAACCGCTGGCGCACGAAACGCTCCTATTTCATCTATTTCAGCTATTTCGGCATCGAGCCAAAGGTCATCATGGCGACGCTGATCGCCACGGCGCGCCGCTATGGCGAGTCGCCGCTCGCCGCGCTCGACTGGATGCTGCATTACGCCTACGAGGAAAACCGCACGCTGATTGCCAGCATCATGCTGGCCACCGGCGAGGATGGCGCGGTGACCGCGCTTCTGCCCAGCCTGCACGAAAAGTGGATACGCGCCGCCCTCGACACTATGGGCCAAGCCGATCCGGCGCTCAGCTTCCGCCAATGCCTGGCAGCGCTTGCCGCCGGCCGCAGCGAGCCCATCCTGCGCGCCCGCGTCATGGACATGCTCAAGCAATATCCGGCCGCCACGCTCCGTCAATGGGCTGACGGCGACGCCCGCAGCCTCACCTATCTCGACCGCCTACTCGAAACCCAGAACGTGACACTCGCCGCCGAAGACAGCCTGCCTCTAGTGTTGCGTGATCCACCCTGGCGCAAGAAGGCGAAGAAGAGCGAGGACATGGTCATCGCGCTGACACCGATCGCCACGCCCTTCCGCTATGAACCGACCGGGCCGGCGCCCGACGAAAACCGGTGGCGGCTTTCCCGAGCCCGCATCATCACCAGCACCGACGACCTGGTGGCGGCGATCGCCGAATTCGAGGCAAAACAGCTGCCGTCCTGGCTCAAGGTTCCGCCCGCATCTCAGCCATTGCCTCAAATCGGCGACAGCGAGAGGAAGGTCCTGAACTTCGTCACTGACCGCGCGATGGAGATTTATCGCGCTCGCTCCTATGGCGTGACTTACAGCGGCTGGCATGCCCTGTTCGCCGCCGTCGAGCGCCAGCCGGACGCGCTGGCGCTGACGCTGTGGAATTGCCCGGGGCCGATCCAGACCTATTTCATGGGCAACATCTATGCCGGGATGATGGCCCGTTTCGGCGAACGGGCTTTGCCGGGTCTGCTCCGGCAGATCGAAGCCGACCCCATCACCATGCTCGATCATGCCAACGATGTCGACGCCGCCGAGATCGCACCGCATGCCGCCCGTGCCCTGCTGAAGCTCAAGAAGGCGCGGGCACCGGCCATGCGCTGGCTGCGCAAGCATCGCACCACAGCGATAACCGGGCTGATCCCGGATGCCGTGGGCAAGAAGGGTGCGACACGCGACACTGCCGAACATGCCCTGCGCTGGCTGGCCAATGCCAAGGAAGACGGGCGCACAGCGATCGAAGCCATCGCCAGGCAATATTCCGCGCAGGATCCAACTGCAGAGACAGCCGTCACCGAAGTTCTCGACCGTAATCCGCTCGACCGCTATCCGGCGCGCATCGCCAAGCTGCCGGATTGGTTCAGGCCGGCGAGCCTGACCCGGCCTGTGCTGAAACAGGGCGGCGCGCTCTCGGATGCGGCCATGGCGGCGCTGGCCGAAATGCTCTCCTTCAGCACGCCGGAGGCGATCTATGCCGGCGTCGACATCATCAAGCAGGAGACGACACCGGACAGTCTCGCCGGTTTCGCCTGGGACCTGTTCTCCGCCTGGCTGGCGGAAGGGGCGCCCTCCAAGGATGGCTGGGCGATGCGTGCGCTCGGCTGGATCGGCGATGACGAGAGTGCCCGCCGCCTGACCCGCCTGATCCGCAAATGGCCCGGCGAAGCGGCGCATGCCCGCGCCGTCACCGGCCTCGACGTGCTGGCCGATATCGGCACGGACGTGGCGCTGATGAACCTCAACGGCATTGCCGAGAAGCTGAAATTCAAGGGCCTGCAGGAAAAGGCGCGAGAGAAGATCGCAGCCCTTGCCGAGGCCCGCGACCTCACCCCGGAAGAACTGGCCGACCGGCTCGCCCCCGACCTCGATCTCGACGAGCGCGGCGGCCTCGATCTCGTCTTCGGCGAACGGCGTTTCCGCGCCGGCTTCGACGAATTCCTCAAGCCCTGGGTGAAGGATGCGACGGGCAACCCGCTGAAGGACCTGCCCAAGCCCAACAAATCCGACGATGCCGAACTGTCCGCCGAGGCGGTCAAGCAATGGGCGGCGCTAAAGAAGGATGCCCGCGCCGTCGCCAGCCTGCAGATCACCCGGCTGGAAAACATGCTTTCGACCTCACGCCGTGCCGCACCCGACGTCTTCTGGACCTTCTTCGCCAGCCATCCGCTGATCCGCCACCTGACCCAGCGCCTGGTCTGGGGCGTCTACGACGACAGCGACCCGCGCACGCCGCCGAAAACCATCTTCCGCGTCGCCGACGATCTCTCCGTCACCGATGCCAATGACGACACGCTCGACCTCGATTTCTCCGCCGATGCCTCCGGCCTGATCGGGCTGGTGCATCCGCTGCACCTGCCGCCCGGTGGGCTCGATGCCTGGGGCGCGCTGTTCGGCGATTATGAGATCGCCCAGCCCTTCCCGCAGCTCGGCCGCGAAATCCACGAACTCACCGCGGCCGAGAAGGACACGTGGGAAATCAGCCGTTTCGACGGCCTCAAGGTGGAGTCGCCGCGCCTGCGCGGCATGGGCTCGCGCGGCTGGAGCCTCGGCTCACCGCAGGACGGCGGCGCCATCTGGTGGCTGGAGCGGCAGGTGCGTTTCCTCGATGGTTCGATGCGCAATGCCATGTTCTATTTCGGAGACGGCATTTTCACCGGCGGCGGCGACTGGGAGGACAAGCTGCAAACGCTCGGCAAGCTGTCGCTGGAAGAGCCCTATAGCCGCAGTGCCGGCAATGGCCGCAAGTTCGGCGAACTCGATCCGGTGACCGCCAGTGAAATGCTGCGTGGCCTGGCCCTGCTCGCCGAAACGGCGGTGCGATGACCGTGCCCGATGGTCTGGACGAGTTGACGCGCTGGCGCCTCGTGCTCGGCGAGGCGGCGGATGGCGCCTGCCGGGCGGCGGGCGGCAGCCTGTCGGCCAACGCGATCGCCATGGATGCGGCGCTCGACTGGCTCTATGGCCGCGACGGCGAGGACGGCGCCCGCAATATCAGCCGCCAGGGCGGGCGCGAAGGCTCGGCGCTGACCACGCCGCAATGGATCAACGACATCCATCGGCTCTTCCCGAAAGAGACGATCGAGCGGCTGGAGCGCGATGCGATCGAGCACTATGCCATCGACGACGTGGTGACCAATCCGGATGTGCTGTCGCGCGCCGAGCCCAACGAGACGCTGCTGAAGGCCGTGCTGCGCACCAAGCACCTGATGTCGCCCGACGTGCTCATCATGGCCCGCAAGCTGGTGCAGGACGTGGTGCGGCAATTGATGGAAAAGCTGTCGCGCGACCTGGCGCTGGCCTTTTCCGGCATTGTCGACCGCCGCCGCCACAGCCGCTTCCGCATCGCCAGCGACCTCGATTTCCGCCGCGTGCTGCGCGACAATCTCAAACACTACGACCCCGAAACCCGCCGGCTGACGGTGGAGCACCTGCATTTCTTCGCCCGCAACAAGCGGCAGATGAAGACCTGGCAGGTCATCCTTCTGGTCGACCAGAGCGGCTCGATGCTGGATTCGGTGATCCACTCGGCCGTCACCGCCGCCTGCCTCTGGGGCCTGCCGGGGGTCAAGACGCATCTCGTCGCCTTCGACACCAATATCGTCGACCTGACCCGCGACGTCGACGATCCCGCCGAACTGTTGATGAAGGTGCAGCTCGGCGGCGGCACCGACATCCAGAAAGCGGTCGCCTATGCCGCAAGCCTGATCGAGGCGCCGGAGCGCGCCGTGGTCGTGCTGATTTCCGATTTCTACGAGGGCGCCAGCCAGGCCATGCTGGTGCAGCGGGTGGCGGAGCTCAGGTCGCAACGCACCCTCGTGCTCGGCCTCGCCGCGCTCGATTCCGCTGCCGAACCGGCCTATGACCGCGAAATGGCCCGCAAACTGGTCGCCGCCGGCGCCGAGATCGGGGCGATGACACCCGGCGAACTCGCCGGCTGGCTGGCCGAGAAGATCGGACGGTAGACATGCCCAGAGCCGATCTCCTCGCACTCACCGATGACGGACTGACCCAGCTCTCCAATGCCGGGCTGGTCAAACGCGCCCAGCGCGAACTGGCCGCCGGCACCGGCCCAACGCTGACCGAACTCGACGACGGCGCGATCGAGGCCCGCTTTGCCGACGGCACGCTGACGCGGCTGGCCGCCGGCCGCGAAATCGCCCTCGCCACCTGCACCTGCCCCTCCTCCGGAGTCTGCCGCCACCGCGTCATGCTGGCCATGGCCTATCGCGAGGAAAAGGCTGGGCAAACCTCGGCTGAAGCCGCTGAACCGGAGGCGTGGAACCCGGCGACGCTCGACCTCGAAGCCTTCGAGGCCGCCCTGTCCCCATCCGAAAAGACCACGCTCACGCGCCTGCTCGCTGCCCGCCAGACCGTCCGTCTCGATTACGGCCAGACGCCATCGGCACGGCTCGCCATGGCCTCCGTCCGCTTCCTGGTGCCCGGCGATATCGGCTATGCCAGATGCGATTGCGCCACGGGACGCGCCTGCGCCCATGTGGCGCTGGCGATCCGAGCCTTCCGAGCCGCCGATGGCGCGGCGGAAGCTGTGGTCGGCGACACTGCCCCGATCGAAGCCGCAGCCGGCCTCGACACACTGCGCAATGCCTGCGACGCGCTCGTCGCCCATCTGGCCGAGGTCGGCGTGACCGCCGGTCCCTCGGCGCATGTCGCCTTCATCGACCGCGCCCGGAAGCAAGCCGAAGCGCTCGGCGCGGCCCAGGCGCTGCTCACCCTCGACGCGCTTGCCGAACAGATCCACGCCTACGAGGCCCGCAGCGCCCGCTATGACGAACGCGCCGTGCTGCGCCTCGCGGCAGAACTTTTCGCCCGCACCCGCGCGGCCGACGCGTCCGCCACACTCGGCCTGGGCGAGCCGTTCGAAACGGCGATGGCCAAGGCGCGGTTGATCTCGCTCGGCGCGCGGCTCAGACAGGAGGGGACGGATATCCGCGCCGCGGTCCTATTGGCCGACACCGATACTGGCGCGACCATGCTGATGGAAAAACTGTTCTCGCCGCAGCCCAACGACAAGGAAGCCTTCCACACATCCGTGCTCCGCCGCCAGATGGCGCCGGCCATCGCGCTCACCGGCATCGGTCGCGGCCAATTGTTGACCAGCGTCGCCCGCCGCCGCGCCGACGGCCTGCTTGCGCTCGGCAGCGGCGCGGGCGGACGGACGCAGATCATGCCGCGCGACGCCCTCTTCGCCTTCCGCCCGCCATTGGCAGCGGTGAACGTCGACGCGCTCAAACAGGCTTTCGCTGAGCGACCGATCTCGCTCATCCGGCCGCGAAAGCAGGTCGAGGACGTGCATGTCTTCGACGTCGAAGACGTCGCCGGCCAATCCTGGTCGCCGGGCGACCAGTTCTGGCAAGCCGCGGTGAAACTCAAGGGCGATGGCGGCATGCTGCATGTCGAACGCAGCTACGACGCCGGCGCCCCTTCGGCCATCACCGTGCTGACCGCAGCCATGGACGGGAAATGGGGCCAGATCCGCCAGATCGCCGGCACCGTCAAACGCGATGGCGCCGTGCTGGTCTGCGAACCCTGGTCGCTCTCCGCCGACCGCTTCATCGTCCCCGACGTCGACACATCGGACATCACGGGTGATATCGGATCCCCCCTCGCCGCCTCAGGCAGGTTAGATGCCTTCGACGAGGTCGAACGCATGCTAAGCGGCCTCCTCCACAGCGGTCGCCGCGCCCGCAGCACGCTCTCCGCCCTGGGCAAATCGCTGGTAGCGCGGCTGGAAACAGTTGGATATCGCACCATGGCCGAGCGCCTGTCCCAACTGCTGCCGGCCGAGGCGAACGACGTCTCGGCGCTCGGTAGTGCAGCCGTCTGGCTGTTGGTCCTGAAGGAAAGCCGCGGCACGTAGGAATAGAGGCTGCCACGTCAATACGGGATTGCGATATGCGCTTCAAAGTCGTGCAGGCGGCGCCGATAGCGGGTGAGCTTGCAGATCGCCGCGAAGATCGCCCGAGCCATGGAATGCATCATGTTCCTCACCCAGTGGAATCCGTTCAACACACAGCAACTGGTTGCATATTCGAGATTTCTGTGCATTGTTCGATCAGGTCTGGAAGACGAAGTCCTGCTGTGGGCACAAACCTCCACCGATGTGGAATTCTTTGAAAACTTCACCCCGGCAGAATAGCCGTCCACCAGGTGAGTTTGCATGTCACCTATCCGGATGAGGCGAACGTTTCGATGCCCGAGGCTCATCTCACCGCCATCCACATTCCCCAAGAGGACCAGAGATGATGCGTTTTTCTCTCTTCGTGGCAGTCGGTTTGGCGGCTTTGTGTGTTCAGGCGACGACCGCCTCGGCTGCAAAAATCAAGCATGTCTTCGTCATTGCCATGGAAAACACCGACGCCCCCGTCGTCTATAAGGGCGTTCAAGGCAAGGACTATCTGGCCGACCTCATCGCGACCTACGCCCATGCGGACAATTTCGTCGACGAATTGGAAGACAAGGTGCATGGCCTCGATGTACCCAGCGAGCCGCATTACATTTACATGGAGGCGGGGACCAATGTTTTCCCCGATCACACCTTCACCAGCGACAGTTCGCCTTCGGCGACCAACAGCACCAAAAGCACGGACCATCTCGTCACCCAGATGACCAGGAACGGTCTCTCCTGGCGCACATACCAGGAGGTGCAGATGACCAGGCAAGCAGGATCATGCCTGATCCGCTCGCTTGGAGATTACGCACCCAAACACAACCCTTTCATTTTTTTCCAGGATGTCTCCGGCACCCCGCCACAGAAGTCCACCCGCATTTGCGAGCAGCACATAAGGCCCTATTTCGCATTCGCGGCTGATCTCGCCAGGAACGACATGCCGGATTATGTGTTCATCACGCCTGACCTCTGTCACGACATGCACAACACCTGTAACAATGTTGGCCGAAACACTGGGGGGAACCTGTGGCTGAAGGCAGAAATGCCGCGTCTCATCGCCTGGGCCAAGGCCAATAAAGGGGTGATTTTCATTACATGGGACGAAGGCTCGGCAACCGGCAAGCTGCCGTTCCTGGCCATCGGCGAGCATGTCAAGCCGCACTATGCCGGCGCGGTGCGTTATGACCACGGCTCGATGCTATTGAGTATAGAGCGAATTTTCGGGTTGAAAGCGCTGCCGACCGTCGCGCACAAAAATGACTTGAGCGACCTTTTCGAGGCCGGATACTTTCCATAACCGCGTTGGAAGAACAGCGTTCGAGCGCAAGCGGAGGGCGCATCTTTTGCGCCGCGTTTGGCGGGCAACGGATTTTCGGGATCGTTTGTTCGTCCGCCTCACTCCTGGGACCAGATCTCGATGGGTTTGCCCCTCTGGCATGGGCGGGTAAGGCGGCAGTCATGGCAGCGCATCAAAGACGATGCTCGGTTTCCCGAGAGAAAATCGATGCCTTGGCCATGTTGAAGCGCAAGCCCACGTCCTTTCGCATCGACCGCGCCTCGTCCACGCTCAATCGCACGCTGAAACGTTTGCCGAGGCAGTCGAACCAGCCCAAGGCATCGGCGCCGAGAAGCTCTGAAAGGGCAAATGTGGCGGCGATGCTGTCGGCTGACCCAGGCTCGACGACGGAAACATCTTCACATCGGACACCCAGCACCGCCTCTCCGGGTGCTCGTTGCTTTTCGAATGCGTAGGCCGAGACGTCGATCGACACATCACCCGTCACGAATTGGCCTGCCCCGTCAAGTTTGCCGTCAAGGAAATTCATCGTGGGAGAGCCGACGAAACCCGCGACGAAGAGGCTGGCCGGCTTCTCATAGATCGACTGCGGATGGGCGAACTGCTCGACCCTGCCCTTGTGCATCACCGCAACTCGGTCCGCCATGGTCATCGCCTCGATCTGATCGTGCGTCACATAGATCATCGTCGATTTCAGCGTCTCGTGCAGTTGCTTCAACTCGACGCGGGTTTCCGCGCGCAGCTTGGCGTCGAGATTGGAGAGCGGTTCGTCGAACAGGCAGATGCTCGATGAACGCACGAGTGCGCGGCCGATGGCAACGCGCTGGCGCTGGCCGCCCGAAAGCTGGCCCGGCTTGCGTTCGAGCAGAGGCCCGATCTGCAACAGTTTCGCCACCCAGGCGACCTTGTCGGCGATGGTCTGCTTCGGCGTTCCGGCAATTTCCATCCCAAAGGAGAGATTGCGGCGCACCGTCATGGCCGGAAAAAGCGCATAGGACTGGAACACCATGGCCAGGCCGCGCTGGCTCGGCTCGAGGCCGCTCACGTCGCGGCCGTCGATGATGATCTGGCCGGCATCGCAGTCGTCCAACCCGGCGATGACATTGAGCAAGGTCGACTTGCCGCATCCTGACGGCCCCAGGATGACGATGAACTCACCCTTTTCGATTTCCATGTCGACCGACTGCAGAATGACCGATTCAGCGAAGGATTTCTTGATCTGGCGGAGAGAAATACTGGACATGGTCAACCTTTGACGGCGCCGGCGGCGATGCCGCGGACGAAATAGCGGCCGGAGAGGAAATAGACGATAAGCGTGGGAATGGCGGTGATCAGGGCCGCGGCCATGTTGATGTTCGGATTGGCCGCACCTCTCGTATTGTTGACGATGTTGGTCAACTGCACCGTCATCGGCAGATTGTCGTTGCCGGCGAAGATGAAACCCAGGAGGTAATCATTCCAGATACCGGTGAACTGCAGGATCGCCACGACGACCAGGATGTTGATCGAGATCGGCAGGATGATCGACCAGAAGGTGCGCAGGAAGCTCGCTCCTTCCATCCGCGCCGCGCGGCTTATTTCTTCAGGCACGCCGACATAGAAATTTCGGAACAGCAGCGTCGTGTAAGGAAGACCATAGATGACGTGTATCGAGACGATGCCGGCATAGGTGCGGAACAGCCCGACATTACTGAGAATCTTGACCGTCGGATAGAGCATGGCCTGGTAGGGAATGAAGAGGCCGACAGTGACCAGGAACATTATGGCATTGGCATGGCGCGACCTCCACTGCGCCAGCGCATAGCCGTTGAGCGCCCCGGCCAAAGTCGATATCGCCACAGCCGGAACGGTGATCTTGATCGAGTTCCACAAGCCTGGACGAACCCCTTCGCATTCAAGACCGGTACATGCCGTTTTCCACGCCGCTATCCAGGAATCGAAATTCGGATGGATCGGCAGAGCGAGCAGGTTGCCCTGCCTGATTTCCTCCATCGGCTTCAGCGAGTTGATGATCACGAGCAGCAGCGGCAGCAGGAAAAAGATCGCCGACACGGTGAGGAAGGCGTAGAGACCGAGACGCGCCACGTGCGGACCGAATATGGATTTCTGAGCAACAGTCATCAGGTCCGCTTCCGGAATTCGCTGAGAAAATACGGCGTCAGCATCAGCAGCGATAGCACCAGCATCATGATCGACGCCGCCGAGGCAAGGCCGAGATTGATGCGCGCGAAATAGAAATCGACTGCGAACTTGGCTGGCATTTCGGTCGAAATGCCAGGACCGCCCTTTGTCATGGAGATGATCAGGTCATAACCGCGAATGACGTCCGACATCAGCAGCACGACGCATGAGGCGATCACCGGCCGCATGCCGGGAAAGATCACCTGGAGATAGGCGCGCCAGATCGGAATGCCCTCCATGCGGATCGCCTTCCAGAGATCGTTGTCGATGCCGCGCAGGCCTGCAAGTATGATGACCATGATCAGACCTGCCGAATGCCAGATGCCGGCGATGACCAGCGTATAGATGGCGCGGTCGGGCCGCATCAGCCAGTCGAAGGTGAAGCTGTCCCAGCCGCTTGCGCGCACCAAGGCCTGCAATCCGTTGACGGGATCGAGGAGCCAGCGCCAGGAAAGACCGGTGACGATCAGCGACACGGCAAGCGGATAGAGGAAAATAGTGCGGAACAGCGACTCCGCCTTGATCTGCCGATCGGCGAACACCGCGAGCAACATGCCGAAGGCCAGGGTGCCGAGGATGTAGAGCACGCCGAAGATTGCCATGTTGAGGCAGGAAACGAGCCAGCGATGGTTTGCGAACAGCTTCAGGTACTGATCGAAACCGACGATCTGATAGGTCGGCATCAATGTCGAACGCGTCAGCGACATGTAGAACGTCCAGGCGATCGATCCGTAGAAGAACAGCGCAATGATCGCAAAGAACACCGCGACTGTCATGTCTGGTCTGAAGGCCTGACGATTGAGCCACGTCGTCATTTTACCATCCTCCTCCTGGTCCACGGAAGGTGAGCGCCGGGACAGAAGACCGTCCGCCCCGACATCCCCTCGTCATTCGCTCCGGAGGATTTTGCTCAGGCTTTCGACGGCGGCTGCCGATGTCATCGACGGATCGGTCCAGAACTGCGTCGCAAGATCGGTCACTTGGCCGTTCAGATCCCCCGCGAGTGCGTCATAGGAAGCCGGAACGACGGCGCCCGGCTGGGCAAGCAGTTTTACCCCCTTCGTCGCGCAGATGTCGAGCATACTGGTATCGACATCGGACCGCGACGGAATCGAGCCCTTGACCGCGGCGATCTTGGCTTCCACTGCCGGGTCCATGATGGTTTGCGCCAGCAGAGTCTGCCCCTTGATGCGATCCTCATCCTTGTTCACCGGGAAGGCGAAGATATCGACCAGCACGGCATAGGCGGGCTTTTCGCTTGGCGCGAGGAAGCAGCCGAAATCCTTGCCTGCGACCTGGCCCGCCGCGAGAAACTCGCCGCGTGCCCAGTCACCCATGAACTGCATTCCGGCCTTGCCGGTGATCACCATATTGGTCGTGTCGTTCCACGAGCGGCCCGGGCTGGCAGGGTCGGCATAGGTCGAAACCTTGCGGAACAGGTCGAAGGCCTTGGGGAGGATGGGCGACTTCATGGCCTCGGGGTCACGCTTGACGAACAGCTGGTTCCAATAGTCGGGACCACCGAGGGCGATGACCATGTTGGTGAAGACCGACATTTCCTGCCAGGGCTCTCCGCCCACGGCAAAGGCGGTATATCCAGCCGCCTTGAGCTTGTCGGCGGCGGCGAACATCTCGTCGAGGGTCTTTGGTTCCTCAATCTTCAGCTTGTCGAACGCCGACTTGGAATACCAGACCCAGTTCGAGGCATGAATGCCCACCGGCAGGCCGACGAGATGGCCGTTGACGACCAGCTTGTCCCAGATGAGCGGCGGCATGACCTTCTGCCAGGCGCCAGTGGAGGCAATATCGTCGAAATTGCGAAGCTGGCCCGCCGTGGCGAGGTCTTTCATCGCGGCGTTCGGCGTCATCAACAGAGCGGAGGGCGGCTCCCCGCCGGCAATGCGGCTGGTCGCCGCGGCAATCGCCGCATCGAAATCGGCAGCCGGACTGTCGATCCATTTGCCGCCACGCGCCTTGTAGGCATCGGCAATGGCATTCATCGCCTTGGATTCGCTGGCGCTGGTCCAGTATTGCAACACGTCGACGGTTTGGGCAAAGGCCGAGGTCGAGGCTGTGAGCAGCCCCAGAAACGCGACAGTTGAAGAGACTCGCTTGAATTTCATGTCAATTTCCTCCTTTGGAGTTCCCATTTTGATTTGAATGGGCGCGACGGTTTAACCGGAGCGCCTCGATGTCACGCCGCCCTGCCGACGGCTCCCCCCATTTCCTTGTTAAGGCTGTCGAGAAATGCCGCCATGTCGGATTTGGAGATCTTGTCGCCGGCAACCCAGGCGACCGTGTTGTAAATGCCGAGGAACGAGCCGCCGCAATAGTCCAGCATCTTCTCGCTTTCCTCATCGTCGAGGTCGAGCTGCTCCTGCAGAAACGCGCCGAAGCGGTTGCGGGCAAATTCCTGCTCGAGCAGCAGGAAGGGCTGGCTCTCGACATCGAGGAGGCTCGACGGCAAGGCAGCGGCCTGGACCTCGAGCACCGTTTCGAGGCGTATGTCGCGTGAGGAGGCACCGACTTCGATCGCCAGCTTGCCTGCGTCCAACAACCATTGGCGATAAGCCGGATCGTAATAGCGCAGGTCGCGCGCCGCGATCTGGATCTCCACCCTTTTGGTTTCACCCGGCTGCAGCGACACCTTGGCGAAGCCCTTGAGCTCGCGGATCGGACGGATCAGGCGCGGATTATGGGGCCGTGCATAGAGCTGGGCAATTTCCTTGCCGGAAACGCCGCCGGTATTCGTCACGTCAAAGGAGACCGTGAACGTGCTTGAGGCGCCGATCCTGTCGGTGTCGACCGTGACGTTCGCATAGTCGAACGACGTGTAGCTCATGCCGAAACCGAAAGGAAAGAGCGGCGCGAGCCGGCGCTTGTCATAGGAGCGGTAGCCGACATGGATACCTTCGCTATAGATGTGCCGGTTGTTCTCGCCCGGATAGGTGAGGAAGCCGGGCGTATCTTCGAGCTGCATCGGGAAAGTGACGGTCAGCTTGCCGCAGGGATTCTGCTTGCCGAACAGCACTTCGGCAACGGCATGCCCCGCCCCCTGTCCGCCGAAGAAGGCGGCAAGCACCGCCGCTGTCTGGTCGATCCAGGGCATGACGACCGCATCCGGCGTCGCCAGGATCACTGCGAACTTGCCGTTGCGGCGTGACAAGCGCTCGATGAGCGCATCCTGGCCGTCGTGCAGATTGAGATGCGTGCGGTCGGAGCCCTCACCGTCGTAACCGACTTCGGTATTGCCGAAGAAGAGGACAATGTCAGCGGCATCGATATCGGCAAGGGCGGCCCGCTCCATGGCGCTGCCGGCTTCGAAATCGGCAATTGCATGGAAGCTCACAGCGGCGCCCGGCGCCATAAGGAGGATTTCATTGAGCGGAATATCGACCTCGGTGGGGCGCGTCGTCGCGCAACCCGAGCCCTGGATGACCGGCTCGCTGGCGGCTGCACCGACGATGGCAATCTTGCGGAGCTTGTTACCATCGAGCGGCAGCAGGTTGCCCTCGTTCTTCAGGAGAACGATCGATTCAGCCGCCATGCGCCGTGAAAGCGCGTGATGCGCTTTTAAATCTGCCGCGGCATTCGGCTGGATGCTGTTGCGGGCCGTGCGAACCAGTTTGAGCAGGCGCAGGCAGGAGCGATCGAGGACCTCGACCGGCACGCGTCCAGCCTCGACTGCTTCCAGCAGCTCCTGCTTGCGGGCGCCGCTCTCCGGCATATCGAGATCATTGCCGGCATTCAGCGACGCCGGCCTGTCCTTGATGCCATGCCAGTCGGAGACGACCACACCATCATAGCCCCATTCGTCGCGCAGGACGTCCGTAAGCAGCCAGTGGTTCTCCGCCGCCTGCACGTCGTTCAGCCTGTTGTAGGAGCTCATGACGGTCCACGGATTGCTTTTGCGGATGGCCCGCTCGAAGCCGGCGAGATAGATTTCGCGCAGCGCCCGTTCCTCGACCACCGAGCTCATCGTCGTGCGCTGGACTTCGGAATTGTTGCAGGCGAAATGCTTGAGCGCCGCACCGACACCGTTCTTCTGCAAGCCATTGATCACTGCGGCGGCGATCTCGCCCGTCAGAACCGGATCTTCCGAATAATATTCGTAGCTCCGTCCGGCAAGCGGTGTGCGGCGGATGTTGATGCCGGGTCCAAGCAATATGTTTACGCCGAAGGCCTGGCATTCGAGGGCGAGCGCCACGCCCAGTTCATGCGCCAGATCGACATCCCAGGAACAGGCAAATGACGAGCCGTTCGGAAAGCACGTCGCCGGACGCGTCGTTCCGAAGGCAGTCTCGACCCCTTCGGCCGCATCCGCGTTGACGACGCTCAGGAACGATGCGAGCTGGCTGTCGTGATCCTGCGGGCCGTCGATCTGTTCGACCGAATAGCGAACCCCATATGTTCCGTCGGTCATCAGCACTTCGGGGATATTCAGGCGATAGTTGGCGGCGGTGCGCCAGAGGCCACTGCCGCTGACCATCGCCACCTTTTCCTCCAGCGTCATCTGATCGACCAACTGGCTTAGATCTTTATCGGTGAGATCCCACGTCATTGCCATTCCATTCCAATGCTTGGCTATTGTGGCGGCCTTTGCCGGCCGGTTCCCGGTGCGGCATTGCCAGCCGCCTCAATGATGAATGGATTGATGACATAGGAAACACACCTCATCTAGCCGCGAAAATTGCTCTGGAGTTACGACAGTTTTTGATATTTAATCGATTTTGAGTGAGGAGCACGACAATGAACACCGCTTTTCTGAAGGTCGAACCCTGGCAGGACGGACGGAGCTGCGGTTTCGAGGCGCATGAACCGTCTGCGGATGTCCATTGCCGTCCCTTCGTCCACGGATATGCGGATGTGCCATATCATTGGCATCGGGAGATGGAGATCCTCTTCGTCCTCAGGGGAAGCTTCCGATTGGTCGTCGATGGTCAGACATGCGAGATGAACGAGGAGGATTTGATCATCATCAACGCCGACGTGCCGCACAATTCGGCATCGATTTCGCGTGATGCACTGATCTGCGGCGTTCACCTCGATGTCGGCCATTTCGAGCGCATGGGGCTGCCCGGCTTTGCGACGCGCCACTACCTCTGCCGCACCTTTCTGCACAGCCGCTCGTTCATGAGCCGCGTGGCGCCGATCAAGGCCTTCATGGCCAGAATGATCCTTGACCAGACCAACCATCCGGAAGAGGCCATGGTCCGACTGACGTCTGCCAATCTCCTGGCCTGCTATGTCTATCGACACATTGCCTACGAGAATGCCGATCATTCGAACGCGCAGCTTCGATCGGACAGCCGCGGGCGGATCCTGAAGATCATGGACAAGCTCGATGGGAGAGACGACAACCGGCTGCTCGGCGCCATCGCCGAGGCCGAGGGACTGACGCTCAGTCATCTCTCACGGCTGTTTAAACGCCATCTCGGCATCGGCTACAGAGACTATTCCCAAAATATCAGGCTCGACCGGGCTGCAGAGGAATTGCGCACGACCGAACGGACGATCAGTACCATCATGGAGCAACAGAGCTTCGGCAACCCAGCCGTTTTCTATAATAAATTTCGTTCCAGGTTCGGCTGCAGCCCCGCCGAGTACCGGCGCGGCCGGCAATTGAAAAAGCTGGAGAGCATGCTCACCGACGAAGACGCCGCGGCAGCGCAGAACCTGTTGCTGACCCACGCATCCGGAATTGGCAAAGCCACCGACCTTGCAATCGGATTGGCGCATGGGGGAAAGCGCCAGACGATCATAAGCGCGCCGCATGGCTTTGGACCGCAACACGTCGCCGCTGCCAGGCAGAAATAGATCACTTTTTGATCTTTTCCACCTGGCAAATTTGATCACGCGGAGCAGGCCGAGGACGTCGGGTGCTCGATTGGCGATGCCCTGGCGGCGAGCGGTCACTGGATCGCCAATTGCCGCGACCGTGCGCCGGCACCATCCTATTCCGCTGCCAGCGCCGCGACTTCCCGCCGGAATGGCAGCGCATCACCGATGTCCGGTTCATCCAGTTCACGCGCAAACCGATGGCCGGCATATGTCGCCCAGGCGATGGGACCCGGCGCTTCCGCATCTCCAATGACCTTGATGGAGCGGATGCCGTTCTGCTCCCACTCGCCTCGACGCCGCTGAAGATCGCGCCAGACGCCGTCATTCTCCTGGCGCGATGTCACCAGGACGACCGCATCGGCCGCAATCTCCCTCGCTCTGCCGGTGTAGACGCAAGAAGAGACGACGCCTCCCGCCGTGACCCGCGCAACGGACTGGTTGAGCACGATCTCGACGCCGAGTTCGGCAAGGCGGCGATGGATGGCGCCTTGCTCCAGCGTATTGCGCGTCCAGTCCGACACATAGGCAGCAGGTGTGATCAAAGTCACGCTGGCGCCGTTGCGCGCCATCAGTTCGGCCAGCACACCACCCATGTAATAATGGTCGTCATCGAACAGCACCACCTTGCCGGCCGGGATATCTCCATTCATGAGATCATCTGGCGTATAGACCTTCATGGCGGGATCCATCGGCATAGGCACGACATGCGCCCGCGCAACGCCATCCCGCCGCCAGCTCGAACCCGTCGCGATCGCGACATTGTCAAAGCCGAAGGCCAGGATATCTTCCGCCGACAGCCGGCTCTCGAAATAGACGTCGACATTCGGCATCTGGCTCAATTGATATTGCCGATAGTCGCGCACGCGTCCCCATGCCGACAAACCGGGCAGCCGACATTCGCGTGCGACGCGGCCGCCAAGTTCCGTACCGGCCTCGGCCAGCGCCACCCGATACCCCCTCAGGCCCAAAGCGCGAGCCGCCTCCAATCCGGCAGGACCGGCGCCGACAATCAGCACGCTCTCGCTCGCCCCTTTCGCCTGCATGCGCTCCGGGTGCCAGCCCTTGCGCCATTCTTCCATGAATGTCGGGTTTTGCGTGCAGCGCGAGATCGACATGGTCATGTCGCCGGTAATGCAGATATTGCAGCCGATGCATTCCCTTATGTCTTCAATCCGCCCCTCCTCGATCTTCCTGGGCAGGAACGGGTCCGCGATCGAAGGCCTGGCGCAGCCGATGAAATCAAGTATTCCCGACTTGATCATCCGAACCATGACATCCGGCGACGTGAACCGGCCGACGCCGACCACAGGCTTGGTCGTCAGCTCCCGGATGCCCTTCACCAGAGCCTCTTGCGCCGCCTCCTCCTTGAAACGCGAGGGACCGGAACAGTCTTCCCAGGCGCCATGCGCAAGATCCCAGAGGTCGGGCAGATCGGCATGCATTTCCACCATGTCGCGGACTTCCGCGTTGGAAAAGCCGAGTTCGCCGATGATTTCGTCGAGAGAAATCCTGAGCGTCAAGCCGCAGGTATCGCCGATCGCGTCGCGCCCCTCCTCGATCAGCTCCCGCATCAGACGGGTGCGGTTTTCGAGGGAGCCGCCATATTCATCTGTTCGCTGGTTTGTCGCTGCCGAGAGGAAATGCTGGATGATGCCGAAGCCATGGGCACCATAGAGGCAGACAAGATCGAAACCGGCCTGTTTTGCCCGCTTATAGGCGTTTCTGTGCCAGCGACGGAGGTCGCGGATATCCTGCTTGTCCATCGCCCTCGCCTGTACCGGATCATTGGTGAATGTCCGGATGGGCAGTGCAGAGGGGCCGCGCGGAACCTCCTTCGTGTAGAGATTGGGGCCGTTGATGCCCGAATAGGCAAGCTGGATTCCGGCCAGGGCGCCATATTCATGCATGGCCTTCGCCATCTTCGCCAGCATCGGAATGTCGGCATCGTCCCAGAGCCGTAGCTCGATGAACGGCGTGATCTCGGACGTATGGTGCATCTCGGTCTGCTCGGTGAAGATCACCCCCCAGCCGCCCTCGGATTTCATCCGGCGCATTTCCGCTGCCGCCGACGGGTCGCGATAGCCGCCGCCATTGCAGTGTGGAACCTGGTAGAACCGGTTCTTTGCCGTGACCGGCCCAATCTTCATCGGCTCGAACAAGATATCGTAGCGCGGATCGCGCATGCGCCTCTCCTCAACGGGACTTAACACTTGCCGGAACCGCAAGGGCGTTGTCGTACGCTGCTCCCTCCGGTCCCATCAAGGCAACGTCGCTTGGTATTTGATCCAGGTCGTCTTCAGTGCCGTGTATTTGTCCAGCGAATGCAGCGATAAGTCCCTGCCGAAGCCCGATTGCTTGATGCCGCCGAACGGCGTCATCGGACTGAGCGCATCCACGGTGTTGACCGACACCGTGCCGGCGCGCAGGCGGCTGGAGACGCGGTGGGCTCTCGACAGATTGCTGGTCCACACCGACGCCGCCAGGCCGTAAGCCGAGTCATTGGCCATTCGGATCGCCCCTTCCTCGCTGTCGAAGGCAACGATCGCCAGCACCGGACCAAAAATCTCATCGCGTGCGAGCTGATTGTCGGGCGAGACCTCGTCGAAGATTGTCGGCACGACGAAGCTGCCGAGGCCATTTACCGTCACCTGCTGCCCGCCGGTGACCAGACGGGCGGTTTGCTTGCCGGCCTCGATGAAGCGCATGACATTGGCCGCGTGGCCCGCATCGACCATGGCGCCCATCCTGGAGGCAGGGTCGAGCGGATCGCCCGGCTGCATCGCAGATGCGCGCTCCACCAGCTTGTCGACCAGCACATCCTTGATGCTTCTCTCGACAAGAAGACGCGAATTGGCCGAACACACCTCACCTTGATTGAAGAATATGCCGAAGGCGGCCATATCCGCGGCGGCATCCAGATCGCTGCAATCGGCAAAGACGAGATTGGGGCTTTTACCACCCGTCTCGAGCCAGACCTGCTTCATATTGGATTGGCCTGAATAGGTGAGAAAGAGCTTGCCGACGGCTGTCGAGCCTGTGAATGCCAGGCAGTCGACATCCATATGCCGCCCCAGCGCCTGGCCGGCTGTTTCGCCATAACCCGGCACCACGTTCAGCACGCCCGGCGGGAGGCCGGCTTCCAAAGCCAGTTCCGCCAGCCTGAGCGCCGAAAGCGGCGACTGCTCGGCCGGTTTCAGCACGACCGAATTCCCCGCCGCAAGCGCCGGAGCGCATTTCCAGGTCGCCATATCCAGGGGAAAATTCCACGGCACGACCGCCCCGACGACCCCGAGCGGCTCTCGGCTGATCAGAACCAGGTCGCCTTCTGCGGTGGGGGCGATTTCGCCGTAAAGCTTGTCTATGGCTTCCGCATACCATTGAAATATCGCGGCGGATCCCGGCACGTCGACGGTGGCGGCATCCTGCACCAGCTTGCCCATGTCGAGAGATTCAAGCAGCGCAAGCTCGACCAGGTTTTCGCGCAGCAGGTTCGCCAGACGCAGCAACACCTCCTTGCGATGCGACGGGGCAGCTCTCGACCAGGCACCGCTTTCGAAGCTGCGCCGCGCGGCAGCGACAGCAAGATCAACATCGTCTTCGTCGCACGCGGCGATCTCCGCCAATGTCGCACCGGTTGCCGGGTTTACGCTGGCAAATGTGCGCCCCGAACGGGCGGCGACGAATTTGCCGTCGATGAAGGCTTTGTCGCGGAAGCGGATTGCCGCCGCCTTCTCAGTCCAATCCCGATGGCTAAGCTCTGCCATGCCCTCGTCCTCTCCCAATACTATTCGTCGCCGGCAACGCCGTAGCTCGGCGCCTCCAAAGGGTTGAGCGCCCGCGTGACATAGGCGTCGAGCTGCGGCTTGTAGATGTCCCAGAGTTTCGCCAGTTCCTCGATCGGGCAGTTTTCGCTCCAGTCGCAACGAAGGTCGGCGACCGGCCATTGCACGTCCCGCACCAGCCGCATCCCGGCCGAGCGGACGGGACCTACCTCGCCACCCGCTTTCAATGCGGCGCGCATGGTGGATATGAGCCGATCCCCGAGATGGCCGGAGCTCGAAAGAAAGGCATCGACCATGGCCTGCGGCACGGACGGATTGGCCAGAAGGTTGCCGCCACAGGCGACGCCCCCGGCCTGTGCCCCTGCCCAGATGCCCAGCGCCTTGGAACCGGAATGGATCGCCGTCGCGCCCTGCGCGTCGACGACAAGAAGCTGCCGATAGTCCCTGTAGGGCTCCGCGCGCCGCAGGATCTCCACGGTCTCGGACGCCGATGCGCCTCGCGCCAGCAGGTCCAGTGCCTGCGGTCCCAACATGGGATTGGTAACGTTCTGGCTGGCGACGGCGCCGACATGGGCCTGGGCATAGGCACACCGTGCCGCCACTGCCGGCGATGACGACGAAACCGCCACGCCGAACATGCCCGTATCCGCGCATCGAGCGACGATCGAAAAGGTCATGGAAGCATCCTAATCCGGAATTACCGCTGTGCCGTCGATCTCGACAAGCCATTCCGGCCGGGCGAGCGCCTGGACGACGAGGCCCGTCGAGACGGGATACACACCCTTGATATACTCACCCATGGTGCGATACACAGCCTCCCGGTGCCTGATGTCGGTGATGTAGACGACGACCTTGACCAGGTGCTCCATGGTGCCGCCACACTCCTCGATCAGCTGCTTGATATTCTGCATGACCTTGTGCGTCTGCTCGACGGGGTCATGGCTGTCGATATTCTTGGCCGTGTCCAGATCCTGAGGGCACTGTCCTCTCAGGAAAATCATCGTGCCGCGCGCGACGACAGCCTGGCAAAGGTCATTGTCGAGCTTCTGTTCCGGATAGGTGTCCTTGGTGTTGAATGTGCGATGCCTGTGGTGCTGCATGTTGCCCTTCCATTTCACGATCGGCGGAAAACGTCCCCGCCTGCGGGATCGTGGCGTTGATTGATGTAGGAGACAATTATTTTCGCTCCCCTCGCCGAAGCCGAAGAGAAGCGCCGTTCAGCCTGACATGTGCAACCTCCCCTCGTGCCGCACGCGCTGGCGCGAATATCTGCCGACGTTATCCATGGCAGCGGCGAAGGGTAAAGTCGCAGTTTTCTCATCTCGGCTTAGGCTGAGGCTAATCAACGCGCCTGCGGCAAAAGATATTCGGCGATTTGAAGCATGGACAAACCGGATGCACCCGGTTTCATTCACCCACTATCGCCGAGGCCGAGCCTGCAGCGTCCGGCGAAATACTATTTCCCTTGTCATGAGTTCAGGAAATCCGAAGTCGCTGCCGCCGCCCGTGCAGAATGCCACAACTGGAAGCGCGGCAAATCACGATTCCCCTCAGCCACATTGGCTGCAAAGCGAATGGCAATGCATGGGTCGATAGCAGCGACTTAGAAAACGGCACGACAAGATCGACCTTACCGCCTCCGACGCGGTGACGCGCTTTGCCGAACTCATCAAGCATCACGCCGTTCGATCGGGAACGGATGTCGTGATTTCGTCCGGCACGGACACGCTCACGCTCGACGATGTCACGCTCGACCAACTCGATGACTCGGACTTCGTGCTGTAAGCATATCGAAGTCTTTGCAGAACCAACGCCGCTGAACTCCGGATGGCCCCACTTGCGTCGGGGGCATCGCGCGCTCACACGATTGCCGTCGATGCCCCTTGCACACGATATCCATTTCAATCTATGCGTACTTTACTGACTGAGGCTCTCTTACCATTTGCACAATTGATGATTTCTCTCCCGTTCCTCCTGCACACCGCCCTGTTCATCCTCCTCCTGCTCTGCCTGCAACTGCTGCTCCGGGCCGGCAGCGGCCGCGCGATCGTCACGATCAGCCGCCGTTCCCCTGCAGATGTCGCGACGACCTGGGCCAATCTCCAGCACGCCTGGGAAAAGACCGGCCTGACCTTCGCGCCAAGCGATGTTCTTGTCGCCGAGGACGGCACATGCACGATCAGGTCGCGCCGCTCGCCCGAAATTGACGCGATTATCATGCGGCCGCTGCCCGCGCCCGGGCAGCATTCCATCGTCTTTGCGGTCGAGAGCACCTATGGTCTGGCGATGGCCAAGGATATCCAGCATTTCGAGCATTGGCGGGTCGAACCCGATGGCGCAGGTTCACGTGTCATCCTTGAGACGCGTTTTCGCGCAAACCTTGCCGGCACGATCAAGAACCTCCGGGCACTCTGGAAACAGGCCGGCATCGTAGCCTCGCCGGAAGCCGGCCAGCGCATAGCCGATATCGATGCGCAACCGACCCCTGCCGCCGAAAACGGTCCGAACGGCAATGCTGCGGCGAAAACGCCGCGCAGGATCACGCCTGCCCGCCTGCCCTCCCACTACGGCCGGGAAGCGGCGATGTCGCTGCTCGCCTTTGCCTACCTGTTGACGCAATACAAATGGCAGTCCGCCATCGTGCTGGCAGGCGTCATCCTCTGGCACGAGTTTGGTCATCTCGTCGCCTACAGGCTGACGGGCAAGACCGGCAACCGGCTGATGCTGGTGCCGTTCTTCGGCGGCGTTGCCGTGGCGGGAGCACCACACAAAAGCGAGTTCGAGAAAGCCTTCTGCTCCCTCATGGGTCCGGGCCTTTGCGCGCCGCTGAGCCTCGGCAGTTTCGCGCTCTGGTATTATGACGTGGCGCCAGACTATGATCAGTGGTTCTGGCACATCTTGCTTTTCAGCTCGATCCTGAACCTGCTGAACCTCTTGCCGATCTATCCGCTCGATGGTGGCCAGACGGCCGAAAGCTTCCTGCGCTCCTTCCTGCCGTCCTCGCTTCTGGTGCACCTGTCCGGCCTCTCAGTCGCCGGCCTCATTGTGCTCCTGGGTTACGGCTACTACGAAATGGCGACATATGTCGGCATCTTCTGCCTGATGAGCTTGAGGAACCTGCCCTCGCACTCCTATCTGCCGGCAATGTCGGGCCGGCAGGCATTGGTGATGGCGTTGTTTTATGCGGTGATCGTCGCTGTGCATGGCGGGGTGTTTTATTACATCATGTCGACGTGACGTGAGGCGGACATACGAACGATCGCTTCGTTGCGTGACCAGCCCCCCGACTTGCCGGGGCGCAAAGAGAAAAAACGCGTCGGCAGCAGCCAAAATATGCGACGCGCTTTCTGCCGATCCTGGCCCAGCTCAGAACTTGCGGCCATGCCGGTCTGCTATCGGCATTTTTTCGCGAGAACGAATTCTTCGCAAGAGCACTGCAGTCCAGACTCAATTATTTCGTCGAACATAGATCGCGCCAACGCCCGTCTTATTAAGGAATAGTGGTTGAAAATTATACTTAGGATTCTCCGAACAATAACGGAATCGCGAATTTCCTGGGGTGCGTCTGATTGACTCATGTGGTTTGGGATTCCCGTCGGGCTCAAATCGACGTATGTCGATGAGATGATCGACGAGGATAGCATCCGATATCGCTGGGAGACGGTTGGGCGCACGCTTGATGAGCGCGGTCGTCGGATGTTTGCGGCGGCCGAGGCGAGCACAGCGGGCTGGGGC
>NZ_JBFUFF010000043.1:0-52659 GCF_056403555.1 Rhizobium sp. P2_G2 | reverse complement strand
ACAAAATCCCATTGATGGTGCGACGATCATCTACCCGTGGAACACCACGAGGCTTATTCGGCAACAAAGGCGCGATAATATTCCATTCCAAATCAGTCAGCTCATGGCGGCGACGGGTCATCATTAGGCTCCCAAATCAATGGCAGCCTTGAATCACCGTCAAACCCAAAGGGGAAGCCCGTTTATGAGTTTACGGCCTAGTGGCTCGACCCTAAAAGTTGGGTGGCTTGGTATCCTGTGCGACTGCCTGCCGCACAAGCCGGTTCAGGTGTTGAACTGCCGGTAGCAGGTGTCGGCGATGCGGCGCAGCATGTCGCGCGGGATCTCGCCGGTGACAGCATAGGAGAGCCGGTCGTCGATCCAGTAGAAGGTCTCCACCGGGCCGTTGCTGGCGAAGCGGAAGCTGGTGACGTCGTTTTCGCCGCTCTGGCCGACCATGACCGTCAGCCGCTTGCCGGTCGCATCCTCATACATCAGAAGCGCGCCGGCCTTGCCGTTGACCGGCACCAGCCGGCCGCCGACGAGGTTGAAACCCAGGCCGGAAAGATCGGGGGCGGCGAATTTGTGGCCGAGGCGTTTGCCGAGCCAGGTGACCAGATGGTCCTTCTCATTGGCCCGGACCTCGACCGGATGGCGCACTTCGCTGGTATAGATCAGGAAGGCGGAACTGGCCTCCTCGTGCAGTGCTGCCTGCTCGACCGGGAGATGTGCCGGTGAAGCAGGCAGGAAATGGCCGGTGGCGACGCCGGCAAGGAACAGGCAGAGACCGGCGGCAATGGCAGCCGGATAGCGCAGCCATCCGATGCGGGCCGGCTGCGGTGCGTCGGCAAACATGGCGGCATCGTCGGGTCGTGTGGTGCGGTAGGGCGCAAACATCGCCTGGATGGCGCGGTTCTGTGCCTGCCAGTCGCGCACCCGGGCGAGATCTTCTGGATGTTCGCGCAGCCAGCGTTCGACGCGCGCCATGTCCTCGGCCGACAGCTGTGCATCGGCATAAGCGTGCAGCACTTCAGGCGAAAGGGGGGTGTCGGCGTCGGTCATTCGGGTCTCCGGAGAGGAATCACATTGTCGCCGGCGAGATGCCGGCCGAGCTGTTCGCGGGCGCGGGCCAGCCGCGACATGACAGTACCGATCGGCACTTTCAGCATGTCGGCAACCTCGGCATAGGCATAGCCCTCGATCACCACCAGCATCAGCACCGCCCGGTGCTCGGATGTCAGTGCATCCAGCGCGCGGGCGAGACGGTCGCGCTGCAGCGGATCGCCCGTCGGCTCGGCCGCCGGCAGGCCCTCCGCCTCATCGATCTCGGCGGATGGAAAGCGGCGCAGCCGGCGCGCGCCGTTGCGATAGAGATTGGTCATGATCGCCAGCACCCAGCCGCGCAGGTTGACGCCCGACCAAGTGGCGCGGTTGATGAGAACCCGTTCGATGCTGTCCTGCAGCAAGTCCTCGCCGTCGGCATCCGCGCGCGTCAGGCTGCGCGCATAGCGCCGGAGGTCCGGCAGCAGGGCCATCAGCCGGCCTTCGAAACTGTCGGGGGCCGGCGCGCTGGCGCCGGCTGGATCGGATGTGGGTTTACGGCCGAGCGGCATCCCAGACGCCCTTGAAGCCATCACCCGTTGCGTCGCCTTGTTTCTTGTCCTTAACCCAATAATAGAGCGGCATGCCGTTCTTGGCCCATTGCTTCGAGCCGTCCTTGCGTTTGATGATTGTGTAGCCGCCGTCGGCCTTGTCGCTCGCCTTGGCCTTGAAGGGCGGCCAGTATTCTGCGCACTCGCCGTTGCAATTCGACATGCCGTCCTTGTCGTTCTTGAACGTATAGAGCGTCATGCCTTTTGCGCCGGCGAGCACATCGCCCTTGTCGGTCTTGACGGTTGTCACAGCCGGCGCGGCGAAGGCTGCGGAGGCGCTGGCGGCGAGCAGGATCGGGATCAGAATTCGGACACGCATCATGGTCTCCTCGGGTTGGATGCCGCGCCTATTGCTGCGGCTGGACATGAGACACACGGCGCGCCCGGTTTATTCCATCGGCCGGCCGAGATTTTTTCCGACACATGAATTTCGCTGTTGCGGGCTTCAGCCGAATTGATTGGACGCTGTCACGCGCATTTCTTTATCTTCGCTACGCGGGGGCCTCATGAAACTCGAAATCTTTCTGTCATTGCTGCTGTTTGCGGCCACGACATCGGTGACGCCAGGGCCGAACAACATGATGGTGCTGGCCTCCGGTGTCAATTTCGGATTCCGGCGCACCATACTGCATATGCTCGGCATATCCGGCGGCTTTTTCGTATTGCTCCTCTGCGTCGGCTTCGGGCTTGGGGCACTGCTCAAAGCTGTCCCGGCGCTGTTCGTCGTGCTCAAGATCGCTGGCGGTCTCTATCTGCTCTGGATCGCCTGGAAGATAGGCACGTCTCGATCGCTGGGCGAGGGCAAGACGGGCGCGCAGCCGATGTCGTTTCTGGCCGCCGCTGCGTTCCAATGGGTCAATCCCAAGGCGTGGGTCATGGCCATCTCGTCGATGACGACCTATACCGATCCCAACCGCTATGTGCTGACTGTGTTTCTCGTCGCGCTCGCCTTCGTGGTCGTCGGCATTCCGTCCATATCGCTCTGGGCCGGTTTCGGCTCGGCGCTGCGCGAATGGCTGTCGCATCCGGCGCGGCTCAAATGGTTCAACATCATCATGGCGGTGCTTCTGGTGCTCAGCCTCTGGCCGATGCTAAAATAGCCTCGCATCTCACCTTCACCGTCATTCCTCTCGAATGTTCCCATAATCAAAGAACCCCGCTAATCCCAGACTTTTTCGTTCCTGCGCATCTCCGCAAGTTCACCAGTTAGCACTTGAAATTATATATCCATTCGGATATATAATGCCATGAGTAAAAAGCAAATTCAATTTCTTGGCGATAGCCTATCAAGAATTCGGGATTTTTCCGAAGAGGCTTGTAGCGTTGCTGGACAAGAGCTTAGACGTCTTCAATTCGGTGAAGAGCCACACGATTGGAAGCCATTCAAAGCAGCCGGCTCGGGCGCGCGCGCGATACGAATTTGGGATGCGGAAGGAACATTCCGGGTAATCTATGTCGCGTCGAGCAATGATCGCGTCTACGTTCTCCACGCCTTTCAAAAGAAGACGGAGAAGACAGAAAAATACGACGTAGACTTGGCACGTCAGAGATACAAGCAAATTAAAGGTGCGTCATGAAAGAGCAAGTTTTTGACAACGTATGGGATGCTCTTTGCAATACGCGCGAAGAAGCCGAACATATGACCTTGAAGTCCGATCTCCTAATCGAGGTCGAACGTGCTGTTAAAGGATGGAACGTCACGCAATCCGCTGCGGCAGAACGTCTCGGTATAACGCAACCACGTTTGAATGATTTACTGCGAGGACGCATAAACAGGTTTAGCCTTGAAGCGCTTGTCGATCTTGCATCGCGGGCGGGGCTTAAGGTTAAACTGTCGGTCTCTGCTTGAGCACTTCGGCCCATGCGCGAGGATGCGCTAGTGGTGAGATTGTGCAGGGCGCTGAGGGGGAACGCGATGCCGCACGACGGGTCGAACTACGGATAGCAGCGGGGCCGATCTCTACACAAGCGACAAAAACCGCTTGCCAATTCCCGCAATATGTTCTTTCTTTGTTCCGAAAGGGAGAGAACGATGCTCAGCTATCTGTCGATCGGCGCCAACGATACCGAGACATCTGGCCGCTTCTATGCCGCGCTGCTCACGCCGCTCGGCTATGAGCAGACGCGGACCGAGCGGCATTTCGGTTTTTTCATCCCCGGCGTCGCCGACCCGGACAATGGTCCCGGTACGATCTGGGTCGGGCCGCCTTTCGACGGCGGGCCGGCGACCTCCGGCAATGGCATGATGCCGGCCTTCCAGGCCGGCACGAGGGCGCTGGTGCGCACGTCCTACGAAGCCGGCATGGCGGCGGGCGGTACGGACGAAGGCGAGCCGGGGCTCAGGCCGCATTATGGCGAGAATTTTTATGTGGCCTATCTGCGCGATCCCGTGGGCAACAAGCTGGCGGTGTTTTGTACGGCGGCGGGCGAATAGTCGCTTGCCTGGGGCAGGCATCCGAGATAATGTGGTCACATGTAGTTACAAGGACGTGTTGAAATGAGGTCAGTCCCCATTCGCGAAGCGAAGGCGAAGTTTTCTGAGTTGGTCGACGCTGTCGAAGCGGGCGAGCAGGTGACGATCACGCGGCATGGCGAACCCGCAGCCGTGCTGGTGTCCATCGAAGACGCGAAAAAGGTTCGGCGGCAACGCAGATCGGTTGCCGATGTGCTCCTGTCCTTTCCCGGTGGCATCGAATTTGAGCGTGACCAGACCCCGATCAGAGATGTCGACCTGTGAGCGAGCGTTATCTGCTCGATACGTCCGCGATATCCATTCTGGCTCTGGACAGGCCGGAACTCGTCCAGACGTTCCGCGACTGGATCGCGGCGAAACAGGACGAACTTTATGTTTCGGTCGTGACGATCATGGAAATTGAACAAGGTATCAGGACGTTATCGCGAAGAGGGGCTTCTCGAAAAGCGGCGAATTTGGCCGCATGGTTGTCCAATCTCGAAGATGCAATGGACGAAAATGTATTGGATGTCACAAAGGAGATTGCGAAATCGGCAGGTCAACTGGCTGATCGCACCGAGGCCGAGGGCTGGCATCCAGGCTATCCCGATGTGCTCATCGGCGCAACTGCTATCGTCCACGACTTTTCAGTCCTGACGCATAATGTCAGGCATTTCGAGGCGATGAAGGTTCCATGCTTCGATCCCATCGCGTCGCTTCCTGTCTAAATGCCTTGTCAATTGATCTCGAATCCTGCCAAGTCCGACCATGCAATTTTCGACCCAACAGGATGAGGCGCTTCAGGCGGTGTCGCGCTGGCTGAAAGAGCCGCGCAGCCAGGTGTTCCGCCTGTTCGGCTATGCCGGCACCGGCAAGACGACGCTTGCCAAGCATTTTGCCGAACATGTCGATGGCGGCGATGTGCTGTTTGCTGCCTTTACCGGCAAGGCAGCACAGGTGTTGCGATCGCGAGGCGCCTCGAACGCCAAGACAATCCATTCGCTGATCTACCGGCCGCGCGGCGAGGAGGAAGTCGAGGACGAGGTCACCGGCAAGACCAATGTTTCGCCGATGTTTTCGCTCAACCGACAGAGCCCGGTCGCCAAGGCGCCGCTGATCGTCATTGACGAATGTTCGATGGTCGACGAGGCGCTCGGCAAGGACCTTCTGAGCTTCGGCACCAAGGTGCTGGTGCTCGGCGACCCCGGCCAGTTGCCGCCGGTTTCGGGCGGCGGCTTCTTCACCGAGCAGGAGCCGGATTACCTGCTGACCGAAATCCATCGCCAGGCGCGCGACAACCCGATCATCCAGCTTGCCATGCATGTGCGCGAAGGCAAGGAGGTCATGTATGGCGATTACGGTACGGCGCAGGTCATTCCGCGCAGTGACGTGACGCAGGATCTCGTGCTCGGCGCCGATCAGGTTCTGGTCGGCACCAACAAGACGCGCAAGCGCTACAATCAGCGCCTGCGGGAACTCAAGGGCTTTCCCAACAGCTACCCGGCCGCCGGCGACAAGCTGGTCTGCCTGCGCAACGACCAGGTCAAGGGGCTGCTCAACGGTTCGCTCTGGCAGGTGCTGTCGGCCTCCAAGGAAACGACGAAGCCGGGGATCAACCTGCTCGTGCGGCCGGAAGACGACGACATGGATCGCGGTGCGGCCAAGATCAAGGTGTTGAAGGCCGCCTTCGAGGAGATCGACGGCGAGATACCCTGGAACATGCGCAAGCGTTACGACGAGTTCGACTATGGCTATGCGCTGACCGTGCACAAGGCACAGGGCTCGCAATGGAACAATGTCGTGCTGTTCGATGAGGCCTGGGCCTTCCGTGACACGCGCGAGCGCTGGCTCTACACCGCCGTGACACGGGCGGCAGAACGGCTGACGATCGTCCGCTGAACCTGTTCCAGCTATATCGGTTTACGGCCCGTGGCTGTGACGACCTTGTCTCTAGGAGCTCTCAGTGCCGATCAGTCCGAGCAGCACGGCCTTGGCGACCGCCTGGAAACGGTTGGAGGAGCCGAATTTGCGGATGATGCCGGCTTCGGTGGCCATGATGTCGTCCATCGGGCGTCTGAGCGCCGTGGCAATCCGCATCGGCGTATAGCCTTCGGCCATCAGTTTCAGGCACTCGAACTCGATCTCGGAGAGGAAGGGCGTGCGCGGCTGGCGGTTGTCATTGTTCTCGGCGCCGGCGTCCGAGCCCTGTTCGAGGATTTCGTTGATCTGCTGCAATTGCCGCCTGAGCAGGGATTCGTCGGCCAGCAATTCCTTCCTGCGGTCGAGCATTGCCTTGTGGAACATCCGGTCGCAGTCATCCTGCGACGCAGCCTGTTCCAGTTCAAGCAGCAGTTCCTGGATCTGCACGATCGGCATGCCGGTTTCGCGACAGAGATTGATCAGCGCCATCAGCTGGACCTGGCCGGGAGGGTAGACCCGCATGGCGCCGGTGCGGATCGGCTTCAACAGCCGCTTCTCCTCGTAGAAATGCAGCGTACGGTGGGTGACGCCGAAAAAATTGGCCATGTCGGCGATCGGGATCGGTTTGGCGGGCAGACGTCGCGGCAATGGCACCGCCGGAAGAAAATGGCTCTCGGCGCCATCATGGGATTGTTCCGAAAAAGCACTCGTCGGATTGTCCGTCGATCGGTGCATGCCCTTGCCGCCCTCCAGTCCCTCGAGGCGTCCCTGTCGATGGCGATCGGCAAAATCATACGTCTCAACATGCCAGCGCTCTGCCGCGCTGCTGTCTCTTGCTGCCGTCGCCCTTCGTCCCCAATCGCATTGTTTATAAAATGGGACCGAACATCAAGGGGATAGATCAAATTCCATCAGCGATGAGGCGATTTTACACTAATTCTGAGAGGAAGTCGCGCCAGCCTGCTGTCGGATATGGATTTCGGCCGGCAATTCCGGGTGGGTTCAACCGATTTTCCATTCGCCGGCGAACAAAACGGTTGCGCGCGACTCTATCAAAAAACGCGATCGATGCATGACGAAATATGGTTGGCGTTGATCATTCCGATCGGCTAGTGAGGTATGGTGTTGCCTTTCCGGACCGTGCCATGCCCGCCAAGCTTTCCGTCAATCTCAACGCAATCGCCATGCTGCGCAACCGGCGCGACCTGCCATGGCCAAGCGTCACAGGCTTTGGCCGCATCGCGCTTTCGGCCGGTGCTGCTGGGCTGACCGTGCATCCGCGGCCTGACGAGCGGCATATCCGCTTCACCGACGTGCCGGCGCTCAAGATGCTGATAAAGACGGAATTTCCGGACCGGGAATTCAATATCGAAGGCTATCCGACGGAAGACTTTTTGCGGCTGGTCGAAACCCACAGGCCCGACCAGGTGACCCTGGTGCCCGACGATCCGTCGCAATCGACATCCGACCATGGCTGGGCTTTCGCCGAGAATCGTCACCGGCTGACGGAAGTCTGTGGCCGCCTGAAGCGTGGCGGCATGCGCGTGTCGCTGTTTGCCGAAGGCGATGCAGATGCCGACGAGGTGTCGGTGGCGAAAGCCGTCGGCGCCGACCGCATCGAACTGTTCACCGGGCCCTTTGGCGGCTGCTACGACGACCCCGACGCTGCCCGGGCCTGGGTGGAAAAGCTCGGAGCCACGGCCGACCGCGCGAAGACCGTAGACCTCGAGGTCAATGCCGGCCACGATCTGACGGTCGCCAATCTGCCGGCGCTCATGGCACGTATTCCGCATCTCGCCGAAGTCTCCATCGGCCATGGCCTGACCGCGGATGCACTGGAATATGGCATGGCGGAAACCGTGCGGCGGTTTCGGCGTGCGCTCGGCGAAATATTCTGAGGCGCTTGACCGTCTCAACAGAGACGGACGAGGGCAGAATGACAGCACCCAATACCAGGACGATCGCGATTTGCGGGGCAGGCATTGCCGGCCTTGCGGCGGCGCTATTTCTCTCTCGCGCCGGCCACCGGGTGACGATCTATGAGCGTTTCGACGCGCCTGCGCCGGTGGGCTCCGGGCTTATCCTGCAGCCAACCGGGCTTTCGGTGCTGGCGGCACTTGGCCTGCTGGACAAAATAATCGGGCTCGGTCATAGGATCGACCGGCTGCGCGGCACCGATGCTGAAAGCGGCCGTACGGTGCTCGATGTGCGCTACGCCGCCGGGCCGAAGCGGCGGTTCGGGCTTGCGGTGCAGCGTGCGGCGCTGTTCGACGTCCTGCATGATGCGGTGCGCGCCGCCGGTATCGAGATCAGGCCGTCATCGGCGGTGAGCGGGGTGGCGGATGTGACCGGCCGGCCGACGCTCATGCTGGAAAATCGAATGGCCGCAAGCTGCGACCTGCTCGTCGATGCGACTGGGGCGCGCTCGCCACTGGTGGCGAACCTGCTGCCGAAAGCGGGCGGCCGGGAACTCGCCTATGGCGCCTTCTGGGCGACGCTGGATGCCAGCGGTTTCGATTTCGAGCGGCATTCGCTCGTGCAGCGCTATGACCATGCCGAAGTCATGATTGGTGTGCTGCCGGTCGGAAGGCTCGATATGGCTGCACCGGAAAAGCTCGCCTTCTTCTGGAGCCAGAAGACGGGCGAAGCGGAGGCGCTGAAAACGGCGGGCCTTGCGGGCTGGAGGGCCTGCGTACTCAGCTACTGGCCGGAGCTGACGCCGCTTCTTCAACAGATCGATGATTGGAACGCGATGGTGCTGGCGCGCTACCGGCACCAGACGCTGGTCCGGCCGGCGGTCGGCCGCGTCGTGTTCATCGGCGACGCTGCCCATTCCACCAGTCCGCAACTGGGGCAGGGCGCCAATATGGCCCTGCTCGATGCGGCGGCGCTGGCAGCGGGACTTGCCAGGCATGCCGATCTCGATGCGGCGACGACGGCTTATTGCCGATTGCGGCGCTGGCATGTGCGGCTGTTCCAGGGGCTTTCCCGGGTTTTCACACCGTTCTATCAAAGCGATTCGCATGCGCTGTCGGCCGTCCGCGATCAACTGGTGGCGACCGTCGCCAATCTGCCGCCGATGCCGCGCATTCTGGCTTCGATCGTCTCGGGCATGCTGGGCGATCCGCTCGCCGGGACGGATATTGCCGAATTCGACTGGGAGGATGAGGCAGAGACGTCGCGTGCCATTCGCCTCGCATCCGGTGCGCCGAACGGATGACGCCCGGCTTTCGCCGCATGCCGCCGGCGGGATACTGCACAGAATCCAAAGCATGTGATGGTCGGCGCTGCCCTTCTGCCGCCGCCTTGATTATTGTGCCAAGTCGGGATCAGGACAGTCGAAATCGCTTGCCGTGAATCGCTTTTTACGGAAAAATTCGCTTGGTCAAATCAATTGTAAGGTTAAGATATGTTAAAAGCCCACAGGGCGGGGCTTCTACAACAGAAGAAAATGTGTGGCGGCGATTTTCAGTAATCGCGCGTCGCTGAAATACTATTTCCGATGGCGCTATTTAAGTATTTGCCGTTGTAATCCCAGTTCGGCGTCGAGGAAAATTTGCAGACTGCGCCGCCGCTTTGCTTAATATTCGAATTTTATAATTAAATCACGTGCCGTTCGGCTGACGGAAATGGCTTTTCTTTTTCAAAGAGCAAATTTATAACGAAAATGTGATCGACGGTCATAATTTCAGCAGACCTACATTTCAGGAGTTTTTTGCCCCATGCTGAGCTTGCCAGTTCGAAATCGGCGCAAGAAGCAGCCTTACCTCGCTATTCGATCCAGGCTTTTCAGTCGACAAATTGTCAAGCAATCGCAGTTGTTTCTTCCCGAGGTGCGCAACTTCATGCAGGCGGAGGGCATTGCCCATGGCGGTCCGGCCTTCTTCCGCTACAACACCATCAGCCCGACCGGGGAGATGGATATCGAATTCGGCCATTTCACCGACAAACTCTATGCGGGTGGCGGGCCGATCCGGGCCGGCATCCTGCCGGGCGGATCATTCATGTCCGTGACTTGGGAAGGGCACTACAATAAATTGTCCGATGTCGACGCCATGCTGATGGGTTGGGCCGATATCAAGGGCGTCGAATGGGACTGCGCCTCGACGGAAGTCGGCGTCTTCTACGGATGCCGAATCGATATTTTCCACAAGACCGAACTCGACGATCCGGCCCCCGAACAATGGCAAACGGAAATCGCCATCATGCTGAAAGGCGACGCCGGCGAAAGCTGACTACTGGCCAGGCGGCGTCAGTGCCTTGTCGTTGGTGCATTTGGACATTTTGAGCTGCTTGAAGCCGTGGATCACGACGACGCGACTCGCCTCAGCATTGGTCTCGACGTCCAGGCAGGCGCAGGCATAGCCGTAATTGCCGTTGGTGGCGACATAGTCGCCGGCGGAGATGTCGCCGATCATATCCATGCCGTCGGCCTGATAGCCGCCCTGTTGCATCAGCGTCCAGCTGTCATCTTTGTCGAGGAGCCACCAATTGCCGGGTGTCGGGTTTTCGAGCCAGCCGCAGCGAGTCTCCGCGAAAGCGCCTTGCGCGGAGACGAGCACCAGGAATGCACCGAAAAACAGAACCGCCAACGACTGCATAAACATACCCTCGATGAGGGGTCGATTATGCATATTTCCGTTGGCGTTCCAACGCGCTGTTGTCTTTAAAGGCGAAGCGTGCTGCGGCGTCGCAGTGGATCGCGGTGGAATCGAAGCCGGGCAGCGGCAAGTTGGCCGGATCGAGCGTCAGGCAGATTTCGGTGCAGCCGAGAATGACGCTGTCGGCGCCGGCGGCCTTCATGTCTTCGATGATCGCCAGCAGGTCGTCGCGTGACGACGGCAGCACCTGGCCGGCGCAGAGTTCGTTGAAGATGACGTCATGGACGCGGGTCCGGGCGGGTTCTTCCGGCACCATGACCTCGATGCCAGCCGTCCGCATGGCACGATGATAGAAGCCGTCTTCCATCGTATAGCGGGTAGCCAGTAGCAGCGGGCGGCACTTGCCGGCGGCCTTCAGCGCGGCGGCCGTCTCGTCGATGATGTCGACGAGCGGCACGGAAAGTTTGGCGCTGACGTCGTCGGCGACTTTGTGCATGGTGTTGGTGCAGATCAGCACGCAATCGGCGCCGGCGGTTTCGAGGTTCTTGGCGATGGCGCCAAGGCGGGCGCCGGCTTCCTGCCATTTGCCGGCCTTCTGCAGGGCGACGATGTCTGCGAAATTGACGGAGTGAAGCAGGATCTCGGCCGAGGCCAACCCGCCGAAGCGGTCGCGCGCCAGGCGGTTGAGGGTCTGGTAATAGATCGCGGTGCTTTCAAAGCTCATGCCGCCGATCAATCCGATGGTCTTCATATCCGTTCATCCTGCTGGTGTTTCAACGGTGATAAGAATGGCATAACCCGGGCGAAGATTATTTGCAAAGATTTGCGGATATTGGTGGTTTTCGCGTGATGTCGGGCGCACAATGTTGTTTCAGCGCCGTATTTTTGCGCGCAGGTAAACGGAGGCGAATGAATCCATGCTTGATGATCGTGATCGCAAGATTCTTGCTTTGCTGCAGACGGATGCGGCCACGCCGGTCAGCGACCTGGCGGCCGCGGTCAACCTTTCCGTCTCGGCCTGTTCGCGGCGTATCCTGCGGCTCGAAGACGAGGGCTACATTATCGGGCGCCGCGCGGTGCTCGATCGCAGCAAGCTCGGCCTGCCGACCACGGTGTTTGCGCTGGTGAAAACGTCGAGGCATTCCGACGACTGGGTCGACGCCTTTCGCCGGGTGATCGCCACCATCCCCGAAATCGTCGAGGCGCACCGGCTGACCGGGGTCTACGACTATATCCTCAAGATCGTGCTGCCGCGGGTCGAACATTACGACGTCATCTACAAACAGATCATCCGGCAGGTCGAAATGTTCGACGTCTCTGCCTCGATCTCGATGGAGGCGCTGAAGGATGCGGCGGTGATCCCGACGAACTATGCCCAGTGATACCACCGGCGTTCCGGCGGTGTCACTGGGCCGCCGTTAGGCCGATTTGCGTTCGCTGTCGAGCGAGCGCATGTCGGCATAGCGGTTGCCGGCGACGGCGTCCTTCGGCACGGCGGCTTCGAGCGAGGCGAGATCTTCCGCCGTCAGGGCCTGGTCGAGGGCGCCGAGCGATTCTGCGAGTTGCGTGCGCTTGCGGGCGCCGACCAGCGGGATGATGTCGTCGCCCTGGGCGGCGACCCAGGCGATTGCCGCCTGTGATGCGGTCATGCCGCGGGCCTGGGCGACCTTTTGCAAGGCGTCGGCCAGCGCCAGGTTGCGGTCGGCATTCTCGCCCTGGAAACGCGGGCTGTGGGCGCGGAAATCGCCCTGGCCGGTGCTGCCCTTTTGCCAGCTGCCGCTCAGCAGGCCGCGCGACAGCACGCCATAGGCGGTGACGCTGATGCCGAGTTCGCGCAATGTCGGCAGGATGTCGTCTTCGAGGCCGCGCGACATCAGCGAATATTCGATCTGCAGGTCGGCGATCGGATGGACTTTGGCGGCGCGGCGGATGGTTTCGGAGCCGACTTCCGACAGGCCGATATGCTTGACATAGCCGGCCCTGACCATGTCGGCTATGGCGCCCACGGTGTCCTCGATCGGCACGTTCGGATCGAGCCGGGCAGGGCGGTAGACGTCGATATAGTCGACGCCGAGGCGGACCAGCGTATAGGCGAGCGCCGTCTTGACCGCAGCCGGCCGCGCGTCAAAACCGATCCAGCCGGCAGAGGGGTCGCGCTGGGCGCCGAACTTGACGCTGATGTCGACTTTGTCGCGATCCCCACCCTTCAGCGCTTCGGCGATCAAAAGTTCGTTGTGGCCCATGCCGTAGAAATCGCCGGTGTCGAGCAGCGTCACGCCGGCTTCCATGGCGGCGTGGATGGTGGCGATGGATTCGGCGCGGTCGGCCGGTCCATACATGCCCGACATGCCCATGCAGCCAAGGCCGAAGGCGGAGGTTCTCGGGTCGTTCTTTCCAAGAGTCGTGTATTTCATCATCTCTCTCCTTGGTACCCGCCGGGTCTCGCCGGCGGGATGGGCAGGCTTTTACCGCATCCGGGCTTGTGCGATAATTCGGCGCAGATCGAATGACCTGTACGGAAAACCGCACAATGAGCAATCTGCCGCTGGCCGACCTCGAAGCCTTTGCCGCCGTCGCCGAAAGCCGCAGCTTTCGCCGTGCCGCCTCCACCAGGGCCGTGTCGGCCTCCGCACTCAGCGAAGCGGTGCGGCGGCTGGAGGCGCGGCTCGACACGCGGCTCTTGAACCGCACGACCCGCAGCGTCACGCCGACCGAAGCCGGCCAACTATTGTTGGAACGGATCGTTCCCATGCTGGCAGAAATTTCCGGCGCCATCGACCAGGTCAAGGATTCTGGCGACCGGCCGGCGGGGCGGCTGCGACTCAACGTGCCGACCATTGTCGCGCGCGAATTCATGCCCGGCATCGCCATTCCGTTTCTGGCGCAGCATCCCGACATCATACTCGAAGTCGAGGGCAGGGACAGATTCATCGACGTGTTTGCCAAAGGTTTCGATGCCGGCATCCGCTATGACGAGAGCCTGGAACTCGACATGATCGCCGTGCCGATCGGACCGCGCCAACAACGTTTCGCCGTCGTCGCCTCACCGGATTATCTGGAGCGCCATGGGGTGCCGCTTCATCCGCGCGATCTCCTGAAACATCCCTGCATCCGCCATCGCTTCGAGAGCGGCCGGCTCAACACCTGGGAATTCGAGAAGGATGGCGAGGTGCTGCGCATCAATCCGCAGGGTCGGCTCATCGCCAATACGTTCGGCATAGAGGTCGGCGCGGCGCTGGGCGGCCTGGGGTTTGTCGCGACCTTCCGCGATTCACTGGCGCCGTTCATCGAGCGCCGCGAACTGGTGGAGGTGCTGGCGGACTGGCAGCAGCCGTTTTCCGGGCCGTATCTGTACTATCCGAGCCGGCGGCACATGCCGGCGCCGCTGAGGGCTTTCGTGGATTTCATCAAGGCCAATCCGTGGGGGTGAGCGGGGGGCTATTGCATTTGGCAAGACCCTCTCTGGCCTGCCGGCCATCTCCCCCACAAGATTCCATGAGGGTGGATAGCGCCACGGCTTGTATCAAAGTCGTGTTTGCAATCCCAACTTTGGAGGGCCTCATGGATATGATCGCAGAGAACCCCGATCGCGCGGGCGCTATCCGCACTGATCTTGGCGCAATTTTCGTCTCATTGGAACTGTCGCGCGCCAAATGGCTGGTGACATCGCTTTTGCCGGGTGGCGGCGAGAAGCTGTCGCAGCACACAGTCAAGAGCGGCGATCTGGCAGGACTTTTGGATCGTTTGGCGACGCTGGTGGGCAAGGCGCGGGCGCGCAGCGGGCTGACCTTTCCCGTCATCGTCATTCAGGAGGCTGGTCTCGACGGCTTCTGGATCCACCGCGCGCTTGAGGCGGCACGGATTGAGAGCCATGTGGTCGATCCGGCCTCGATCGCTGTGCCGCGGCGCCGCCGCCGGGTGAAGACGGATCGGATCGACGGTGAGACGCTGGTGCGCGCACTGTTGGCCTTCAAGCGGGGTGAGCCGCGGGTCTGCTCGATGGTGCGGCCGCCGACACCCGAACAGGAGGACCGCCGCCGGCTGGTGCGGGAGTACCGGGAACTGATCAGCGAGCGGGTGCGCTGCATCAACCGCATCAAGGGCCTGCTGTTCACGCAAGGGATCTTGGACTACCGACCCTTGCGCCACGACCGGAGGCAGTGCCTGACGGCGCTGCAGAGCGTCGATGGGCGTCCGCTCGGGCCGCATCTGAGGGCCGAGATCGACCGGCTGCTCGACCGGCTCGAACTGCTCCTCAAGCAGATCAAGGCGCTGATCGCAGAGCTCAGGGCGTTGACAGCCGAGGCGAAAGCCGCGGAGGCCAAGGCTATCAGCATCAATGCCGACGCCACGATGATGGCGCAGCTTGTCCAGATCCGGGGCATCGGCCAGGTCTTTGCCGCCGTGCTCGTCACCGAGGGCCTGTTCCGACAGTTCGACAACCGCCGGCAGGTGGCGGCCTATGCCGGGCTGGCGCCATCGCCCTGGCGTAGCGGCACGATCCATTACGAGCAGGGTGTCTCCAAGGCGGGCAACAGCGGCTGCGCACGACGCTGATCCAACTGGCCTGGCTATGGCTGCGCCATCAGCCGACAACGGCGCTCGCCGGCTGGTTCGAGGAGCGGGTGCACCACAACGGTGGCCGCGTCCAGAAGGTGATGATCACCGCGCTGGCGCGCAAGCTCTTGGTGGCACTGTGGAAATACGTCACCCAGGGCGTCATCATCGAGGGCATGGCCATGACCGCCACCTGACGTCGCCCAACGCTTTCTCCGATGGCCTGATCCGCTTCGGAGACATCCGGGTGAACGAACCGCTCCCCCCTTTGGCAACCAAAGGCCGGCCACAAGATTGGTTTCGTTCTCCCGAGCCCTGGCCGCTCTGTAAGCGGAAGATTGGTACGGCTGCCTCATGGACCCCGATTCCAGAGGCGGCGACCGGATGTGAGGTTATGCGCGGCACGGTCCGCCGACGCGCATGGTGATCACGGGCTCACCTGGATTTGTCGCCGAAACGATCCCGCCAACGGCAAGCGGACCTATTGCTCGAGGTACTCAACGCCGCCCCCACCCAACGGGCAGCGCGGCATCGTGCTCGACCGCCGCAAGGGCAAGCCGCTACGCGGCCGGCCGATGGCCGACCCTTGCCCCGCTCTGCGCGCGATGCCATACAAAACCGTAAGGTCGGGACGAACAGGAAGGCCAACCCGTCGAACAAACAGGAAATCCCTAACTCATACCTTGACAGCAAAATCCTCATGTGAGGGGGGAGAAGACTCGCGGCACGCTCCCTGCCTCAATTGGGGCACGGGCGTCATAGCAAGTTAAGTCCCTCCCCCTTTGTTGGGGGGCAACCTGCGGCCTCGCAGAAGCCCTGATTTGGGCCGGGCGGATGCCACTGTCTTCTCCCCCCTTGTGGGGGAGATGGCCGGCAGGCCAGAGAGGGTCTTGCTAGATGCGTTCCAAGCGTTAGCTTTCCCGAAAACCCGATGAATTCGGTCTTGACCCCTGCCGCGAGCAGGAGTATTCCAATGCGAACCGTACGGTACGGTACGTACAAGGCGCCGCCATGCTGACCATGAATGACAGTCCCGATCCCGACCAGTTTTCGCCGCGCCAGGCGGCCGTGCTCGAAGAGGCGTTGCGCCTTCTCGTTTCGGGCGGCGAGAAGGCACTGACCACGGCCGGCGTGGCGCGCGCTGCCAATTGCTCGAAGGAGAGCCTCTACAAATGGTTCGGCGACCGCGACGGGCTGATGGAGGCGATGATCGCCTACCAGGCGTCGAAGGTGAAGACCGGCGAGGCCAATGCCGGGGTGCTGACCCGCGACACGTTCGAGCGCCTGCTCGACGATTTTGCCATAGCGCTCCTCGAAGTTCTGGCCGGCGACGTGTCGCTGGCGCTCAACCGGCTCGCCATCGGCCAGACGAGCCGCGACGGCTCCGAGCTCGGTGAGATCCTGCTAGAACGCGGCCGCCGCCAGATCGGCCGCCGCGCCACGGCGCTGCTCATTGCCGGCCGGCGGGCGAGGCTGATAGAGTTCGACGATGCCGCCGAGGCCTATGAGACGCTTTATGGGCTGATCGTGCGTGATTGGCACGTGCGCATGCTGCTCGGCGAGGACATGTCCGAGCGCGCCAAAAGTTTTGGACCGCGGGCGAAGAAGGCGGTTGCCGCCTTTCTTCGGCTCTACGGGACCGATAAGGGGATGGCCGGCTGACGCCTGCCACAACATTCAACAAGACAGCAAAGGGAAGGAACCACAATGCGCGTCTATTACGATCGTGATGCCGATCTCAACCTCATCAAGGCCAAGAAAGTTGCCGTCATCGGCTACGGCTCGCAGGGCCGTGCRCATGCGCTCAACCTCAAGGATTCCGGCGCTCAGAACGTCGCCATCGCGCTGAAGACCGGCTCGGCCACTGCCGCGAAGGCCGAGGCCGATGGCTTCAAGGTGATGAGCGTTGCCGAAGCCGCCGGCTGGGCCGACCTGATGATGATGGCGACCCCGGACGAGCTGCAGGCCGACATCTACAAGAACGAGATTGCCCCGAATATCCGTGACGGCGYTGCCATCGCCTTTGCCCATGGCCTCAACGTGCATTTCGGCCTGATCGAGCCGAAGGCCACCGTCGATGTCGTCATGATCGCGCCGAAGGGCCCCGGCCACACCGTGCGCGGCGAATACCAGAAGGGCGGCGGCGTGCCGTGCCTGGTCGCCGTGCACCAGAATCCGTCGGGCAATGCGCTGGAACTGGCTCTCTCCTACGCCTGCGGCGTCGGCGGCGGCCGTTCGGGCATCATCGAGACCAATTTCAAGGAAGAATGCGAAACCGACCTGTTCGGCGAGCAGGTCGTGCTTTGCGGCGGTCTGGTCGAACTGATCCGCGCCGGCTTCGAAACGCTGGTCGAAGGCGGCTACGCTCCGGAAATGGCCTATTTCGAATGCCTGCACGAAGTGAAGCTAATCGTCGACCTGATCTATGAAGGCGGCATCGCCAACATGAACTACTCGATCTCCAACACGGCCGAATGGGGCGAATATGTCTCCGGCCCGCGCATCATCACCGCCGAGACCAAGGCCGAGATGAAGCGGGTGCTGAAAGACATCCAGACCGGCAAGTTCACCTCCGAATGGATGCAGGAATACCGTTCCGGCCTCGCCCGCTTCAAGGGCATCCGCCGCATGAACGACAATCACCAGATTGAAGAAGTCGGCGCCAAGCTGCGCGGCATGATGCCCTGGATCGGCAAGAACAAGCTGGTCGACAAGGCCCGCAACTGAGCCAATAGCGAATAGTTTTTAGCGAATAGGGCCGGGGTGGGCGACTTCCCCGGCTTTTTTGCTGGCGGTGGGGTCGCTTGGCGGCGCGCAATTGCGTATGGGGTTGTGCATGAAAGCACTGCACCCCAAGCGCATATCGGCGAGCAAGGACCTGCACGACGCAATTGCGGATGTGTACCAGGCATTTTCCGGCTATCCCGCGCCTTCATCGTGGCATGCGTCTCCGCTCAGAGATATCGAAGAGATAAAGAAAAACCTGTCGTCGGCGCGGCTTCATCAGCTGTCACCCGATGCGGTTGACCTTTACGCGGGCGCTGCGATGACAACGGTGGGAGACGTTGATGACTACAAGCATTTCTTGCCGCGCATAATCCAGCTTGCCTGTTTTCGCGGTTGCGGTCAGCCAGGGCTGGATCCTGAAATTATTGCCGGTAAGCTGGAATACGGCGGTTGGCGTAATTGGCCTGCGGGAGAACAGGCCGCGATCGAGCGGGTTTATGATCGTGCATGGGCGCGGGCTCGGCTGCTTCACCCTGATCGGGAAGAGGTTGATGGTTGGCTATGCGGAAATGCAAGGATCGGCAATCGGCTCGACGATGGCTTGCAGGCGTGGATCACCGATCCAAGCACGGATTCGATGGTCCAACTCGCTTATTTTCTTATGGGCGCAAAGAGCATCGCGGAGGCCGATGCGTTCTGGGAGAACGTATCGTCAGAGGTACGCCACCAAATCATTGACTGGCTGCTGAGCGAGGCCGTTGAAACGTCATTGATCGAGGCCGTATCGGATGTGGCCGAGAGCGATCTTTGGCGTTTCGATAGTATCGATTCCAGCATCTCCCTGTTGAAGCAGGCGCGCTGGCGCGAGTGATTAGGCCTTTGATTTCGCTGATCACTGCGTGCGCGCCGGCATCCAGACCGACATGTTCAGCGGCTTTGTTTGCGTTCGTGGCGCCCACCTGAGGCAAAGAGAAAAATGCGAGGCGCAAAACCGCGCGAATAGTTTTTGGCAAATAGAGCTCGGAGAGGGCGACTTCCGCGGCTTTTTGCTTCGCGTGCCGCTCGGCAATTTGATAGATTGTCGGAATGCCTGACGTGCCAAAAGACATTGCTCATGCGAACGCCGCGCTGGCAGATGCGTTGGCGGAACTTTACGCGGCCTTTGCCATCTACCCGGCGCCGAGAAAGCTGCATGTCTCGCCATTGCGCAACGCTGCCAGTATTCTCAGGGATCTGAAATCCGCGCCGCTCAAATCGCTGCGGGCCGTCGCGATCGGGCCGTTCGCGACGTATGCCATGACGACGGTGGGAGATGTCGCGGACTACAAGCATTTCCTGCCGAGGATCATTCATTTGGGGATCGTCGGCGGCCAGGGCGAGCCCGGTTTGGAAGCCACTGCGATTGCTGAGAAGCTCGATGATGGTGATTGGCTGGGTTGGCGCAAACAGGAACGATCAGCCATCGTCAAAGCCTATGAGGCTGCCTGGGCGCGGCTTCGATTTTTCCATCCGGAGGATCGCGACGCCGAGGATTGGCTGACCGGCATGGCGATGCTCGGGATCGAAATCATAACCAAGCTCAATGTCTGGTCCGACGACGACGCACCGGCGTCGATGGCGCAGTTTGCCCAGTTCATTGCGCRCATRCACGACCTGAACAATCCGGAGGAGTTTTCCATGGAAATCGCGCCGGATATCCGCCAGGCCATGCTGGATTTCATCTGCGGAGGCAAGGCCGCGGCGGCGTTGCGTCGCGCCGTGGCCAGCGCCGATCCTTCCGACATCTGGCTGTTCAAGGATGCGGAGAAGGCAGTCGCCTTGCTTCGGCGCTCGATGAAATAGGCGCTACTTCGCTGCCTCCTCATCCAGCGCCTTGACATCCGTCACCGCGGCCTTGCGTGCCGCCTGATCCACGCCGGCCGGCCCCTTTTGCTTGGCGAAGGCGATCAGCGCCGAGAGCGTGGTCTCGTCGCAGCCATCTTCGCCGAGACTGGCGATCCTGGCTTTGCGACCGGCGGTGAGCATGGCGTCGCAGGCGCCGGGGGCGAAGACGAATTGTTGCAGGATGCCGCCCAGCGTCAGCGGGTCCTGCAGGCGCGGGTCGTCGCGGATGGCGTCGAGCGTGGCCTTGCCGAATGTGTCGATATCGCCGTCCTGCTGGATCTGGGTGACGTCGAAGATCAGTGCGAATTCCGGCTTGTCGGCGCCTTCGGGCTTGGTCGCCATGATGTCGAGCGCGTAGCGGGTGAGTTCGGCCGGCGAGACGACTTTTCGGACGACGTCGACCTGGTGATAATTGTTGACCAGCGCCCAGCGGGAATTGATGTCGCCCAGTTGCGCCAGGGCATTGATGCCTGATATCGCCGAGAGCTTTTGCCGCTTGGTCTTGGCGGCCTTGCTTTGCTTGAGCATGCTGGCGCGGACGCGGTTGACGATTTCGGGCGAGACCAGTTCGGAATTCTGCGCCCTTGGCTGGGTCTGGTTGCCAGAATCCGTCGCCGTCTCGACTGGTCCCTTGGCGTCGACCCAGGCGACCAGCGCCTGCCGCACTTCGGGACCGAAGTAGCTGTTCGGCTGGCCGGAATAGAAGCCTTCGGTTTTCAGCTTCATCGCGATCGCGGCCTTGATCTCGTCCGGCAGGGCTTTGCCGATGGAGATCAGCGTGCTGTCCTTCAGGCCGGCCGGGGCAACGCGGAAGGCCTTCATCACCGCATCGGCCACTGCCGGCGTGCCGGCTTCCATCGCCCGGCTGCCGAAGGTGAACATGCTGCCGAGCTGGACCGTAGCCACGGTGTCGATGCCCATCGGGCTCGGCGTGCCGTCGTCAGAATTGATATAGAGCACCAGCGGCGTGGTGACGCCCTCATCGAGCGTCATCAGCTTGTTGAACGTGTCGAAGATGAAGGCATTGGCGAGGTTCCGCTGTGCCTTGAGCGAGCCGTGTTTCGCCGCTTCGCGCCAGGCATGCAGCCGCTCCCGGTCGTTCTTGGGTGTGCCGAGACCATCGCTATAGGCATTGCCGAGCAGCCGCATGGCGTCGACATTGCCGAGATTGGCGGCGTTGATCAGGTCATTGGTCGCCGCCTGGTCGTCCTGCGGATAGACCATGCCCTTGCGCAGGAGTTTGGCCTTGAGCAGGAAGGCCTCGGCCTCCTTCTTCTGCATGCCCTCGGCGATCAGGTTTTTCAGATCGTCGTCCGACAGGCCGCCCGGCTGTGGATCGGGCGGGAAACTGCTCGAATCGAGATTGGCATATTGCGAACCGGCATAGAGCCAGAGCGCCTCGCGATTGCCGGCATCCGTCAATGGCTTGAGCAGCACGCGCGCGCCGTCGAGGTCCTTGAAATCGGAATTGTCGGAGAGTTTCAGCCTGGCGAGCGCCAGCGCCGCATCGGTCTCGCCGGCTGCTGCGGCGTCCGTCAACGTTTCGATCAGGCGGTCGTGGGTTTCGATACGGGCCTGGTAGTCGATAAGCAGGCTGGCGAGCCGCACCATGTCTTCCAGCCGCCAGGACCGGCCGAGCGCCTGGATCGCCTCCTGCGGCTGGCGGCCGACGAGCTTGCCGTCGAGCAGGATATCGGCGAGCACGCCAGCGGCGCCGGCGGTATATTTCATCTTTTCGTCGCGCAGCAGAGCCAGCGCCCGCTTGAGGTCGGCCGGGCCGCCTTCGCCATGGGCCAGCATGCCGGCATAGTAGGGCACCGCATATTGGTCGTTGGCGATGTGCGCTTCGAGCAGTTTGCGCGCTTTTAGCGGGTCCTTGGCGGTGCCGCGGCCGTAGCGCAGCGCCGTGATATAGCTATGCGAGACGAAGTCGTCGCTGGTGCCGGACTTCGAGGCCTTGTCGACGGCAGCGAAGGCGATGCGTTGCTCGGCGGGGGAGAAACTGTCGTCCTCCAGCGTCGTCTCGGCTGCATAGAGGCCGAAATATTGGTGCGCATTGCTCTCGTATTTCGTCTCGGCGATGCCCTGCGGCGGCGCGCTTTCGACACGGCGCGCCATCTTCACCGCCGCGTGCTGGTCGCGGCGCAGGAGCGGACCGTCATGGTATTGCGTGGCGAGCATCATCAGCGCGTCGAGATGGCCCTGTTCGGCGGCTTTCTTGAGATAGGCCAGCGCCTCGTCGCGGGTGACGAAGGGGGTGGGCGGGTCGTTTTCGTCCGGATGCAGCTTGAAGAAATGGAACATCAGATATTGCGCCTCGGCGCTGCCCTGGTCGGCCAGCATTTTGACCTGCGGCACCAGCAGCCATTGCTGGCTGGGTTTGCCGAGGGCGGCGCTGACGCGCAACCATTGCAATTGCAGCCGCTTTGCGTTCGGCGCGCCCGCCCAGGCCTGCTGGCAGGCAGCCTGCAGTGCCTCGATCCTGCTCGTATTGAGATTGTGGGAGAGGAGTTCGCCGAACTGCACCGGCGGCGCCTTGGCCTGAGGGTCGAGCGGCACCGCCGCTCCGTTGTCGCAGGCCTCGATCGCAGCGCCCAGCGTGTCGGCGGCGACATCTTTCCGGGCATCGGGCGTCGCGGCAAGCGCGAAGGCCGGCAGCAGCGATATGCCTGACAACAGCAGGATGCGCATCGAGCTCAGCATGAACGTCTCCTCAAGGCACTGACCATGGATGTGCATCGCGCAGGTCGTTGGCGCGGCGGGATCAGTGTGCTGTCGATGAGACGGGCGGGTGAAGGGGATTATTCAACGGTTGTACACGGCTTCTTTCCGGGCCAGTTGGGTGACTTGACTCTTGCTTGCAGGATCTTGTTGGTGTCCGCCTCCGGTCGCCTTTCAGGTGCAGGGCGCTGACGCGCTGCGGGATTGAAGATGGACGAGCAGGGTCGGCCTATCCTCGTCCTGCCCGGCTTTTCGACGAAGCGGGAAACGACCGCCGGCGGACATGGGCTTTATTTCAGTTTGAGTGCCGAGCGGAACGTCACCGTCAGCAGCTTGTTGCCCCAGGAGTCGCAAATCTCGAACGCCTGCCGGCCGATGATTTCGCCACGCTCGATCTTGTCCGCAAGGACTTTGCGCGCGGCAAGGACAGCCTCGTCCCGCGCCAAGGTCACGTTGCGCAATTCGCGGCCTTCCGGATCTTTGATGAGACGGTCTCCGTCTCTGGTGTGAAAATAATATCGCGGCATGCATGGATCTCCGGACGGGTAACCTGCGACCGACAGTTTTGTTTCTTAGATTTTCGAGGAGGACTGTGCTGCGCCGCTGGATGTTTCTTTGGTATCTGTCGAAAATCGTAAATAGAACGGTAAATGCATAAATTTGTCGTATTTATTGTAGAATATTTATGCCACTTCCGGATTGTATAGGTTTTCTATTCCGTTTTTTGCGTTGACAGCCCAGCGCCTTCCGGGACAGATGCCTGCTGCGTCGCAGCATTGCTGCTGCATTGCGGCGGCGCCCYGGCACTCGGATTTCGACTTTGCTCTCGTGGGCAGTTGGCACGGACATGAACCAGACCGCATTGCACTACCGGCTCAAGCGCCGCATTCTCAGCCTCCCGGCGCAAGTCGCCTCATGGGCCCTCAGTGCGCCGGCGATCGATCGGCGGCTGAGCGAACAGTATGAAAGGGCGCGGGCGGACCACAGGCATCAGCTGCCGGCGCTTTCGCCGGCAGATGCGGCCATCGTTGCCGGGCTCGAAGAGAAGGGCGTCCACATCACCTCGCTCGACGCACTTTGCCTGCCCGGCACGGAAGCGATGTGGCAGCCCGCCAGGAAAATCGCGGCCGCCTATGGCGAGCGCTCCGCCCGCGGCGAGTTCGCCACGCAATATACAGTGCAGGTGGGCGCCGATGACCTGATGCGCCATCCCGACATTCTCCGCTGGCCACTCGCCGACCGCATCCTCGACATTGTCGAGGCCTATCTCGGACTACCCGCCGGCTACGACCTGCTGAATTTCTTCTACACCGTCGCTGATGGCCGACAGGTGGCGGCGCGCCGATGGCATCGCGACGTCGAGGATCGGCGGATGGTCAAGGTGATCGTCTATCTGCACGACGTCGACCTCGGCACTGGCCCGCTCGAAATCCTGCATCGCAGCTTTCCCGGTTGCCAATGCGCCAAGGGCGGCAATTTTCCCGTGCTGACCCAGGAAATGCTGGAGGAGCGGCTCGGTGCGCCGCTGGCCGCCGGCGATGTGACCGCCTGTACGGGCAAAGCCGGCACGGTGATCTTCACCGATGTGGCGCGCTGCTATCACCGCGGCCGGCCGGCAACGGTGCGCGACCGCTGCGCGCTGTTCTACAATTTCTTTTCGCGCGCGCCGCTGAGGCCCTTCTTCTGCGAACGGCATATGCTGTCGCGCTCACAACTGCAGCAGGTTGCCGAAGGTCTGCCCGCCCGCGCCCGCGACAGCCTGCTCTGGCGCTCAAGCCTGCCCTGGCCCGCCCGGATGGTGCCGCGCGCGCCGCTGTGATCAGGGCTTGCTCTGCGGGCGGGTGCGTGAGCCGGATTGTTGACAGGTAGGGCGCGCCGCGCCCGGCTGGCGCTGGGTGGGGCGATCGTGTTTGCGCCATCATGCTGCGCACAATCTCATTGTTGCAGCACGATTTCGCAAGGATCGACGTAAGCCTCGCTCGCATCCCGTCGCTGCGGTCTTCCTGATTGCGAAACCGGCGAGTTTATAATTCTTGCCATTTGGTCAATGGTAAGTTAGCTTTTACTAAAGTCCTTACGCTACAGCCTGTTCTTTCTGCACAATGAGGAGGTTTGGGAGCCAAGACAGTGTCGACGTGCCCGGGGGTGGCGTTCGACGGCAGCGGGAGTGCATTCTCCCCGAGAGTGGGTCATTGCCGTTCGATGACAGCCCCTGATTTGACCGCGCAAGAGCAATTCCCGCAAAAGCGCTGTGCGCGTTTGCGTCCGGAACTCACGTAAAAGCAGATAGATAGAGCATTTCATGCGACTCCGTTCGAGCCGCAGGCGCTTTTCTGCGCGGTTCAGTTGCCGAACCTTTCAACGCGCATCGGATCTGCCATGAAAACCTGTTTTCTTCACGTCGGGCCGCACAAGACGGGCTCATCGAGCATCCAGAAATTTCTTCGCGCCAATCAATCCGTCCTCAGGGCAAACAATCTCCAATGCATTTCCCTGATCGGCAGCCGGAAGATGCCTTCGCGGCTGTTTTTCCCCAAGCAGCGCGACAGCCTGATGTCGGGCAGGGGCAAGGGCATCGTCTGGAAAAGCATAAGGCAATATCTGGAAGACGATTGCAGCCTGATCCTTTCGGATGAGCGTCTGTCGCGCCAGCTGTCCGATCCGGATTTTCTGCCCAGCCTCGTGCGGCTGTTCTCGAAATTCGGTTTCCGGCTGGTGCTGGTGTCCGTTCACCGGGAACAGGCGAGCCACCTCAACTCCTCCTATGTGCAGGGCGTGAAGCGCTTTCTGGTGAAGGAGGATATCGACAGTTATGTCGCGTCCCATCTCTCCGACCTGCGCTATTCCCACCGGCAGATGAAGATGTTGGCGAATACCGCCGGCGTCGAACACCGGCTCATGTCGTTCGAACAGGCGCTGAAGCACTCGACGCTTGGCAACGCGTTCGTCCGCACCCTCGGCGTCGACCCGGCTGCATTCGACCATCATGAGATCAAGCCGCTCAACCCCAATCCCGGCACATTGACCGTCGTGGCGGCGGAACGCATTCGCTCGATCCATCCGCAGGTGCAAAGCGCGCGGGAAGACAATGACGCCTACAAGGCTTTCTACAGATATTTCACCAAGATCGGCTGGGAAAAGGATCCATATTTCGGCATCGGCGAGGCGCTGCAGAAAGAGATCTACGACCGGTTTTTCGAAGAAAACGACAGTTTTGCCCGGAGCACATTGGGCATGGGCTGGGAGGAAATAGCCCCCTTCCGCGCTAGGCCGGTCAATGTCCGCTCCTACGAGCGGCTGTCTGCTAGGGAGCGTGAAGAGGTCGATGTCATCGTCGACAAGATTGTGAGGGAGTTCAGTAAAGCGCCGCGCCGGCCGGTGGTGGATGATGGCGATGCGTTCGAGGTGTTCAACTGAGCGGGTGGCCCGCGAGTTCTGCGTTGTTGGCCAATGGACCCCGGCAATTGCCGTGGCCATCGGGAGACTGAGTAGGTTACCTGAACGTCAGCACGGTAATCTTCTCCTTGTCGGCAATGGCGCATCTCTTCCGCGCCGGGTCCAACGCGATCGGTGGATTGAGTGACGCCTCATGAACGATGGCGCATTCCTGCAATCCCGATGCGACATGCGGCCACGTTTTCAAGACCGCGCCGGACTGCCGGTCGATGAGCTTCGGGCAGTCATAAAAGCCCAGGACATGTGTCTCGCCAACCGGCATGATGTTTCCGAGTTTTGCTTTTGTCTCGCTGATGATCGAGGGCTCGGATTTGTTTAGACTGAGAACACGCAACTGCGTTGGTTTATCTTCGCCGTATTCGCGTGCAGTGATGAGCAGACGATCATTTCCAAGAAATGCCGCGCTGGTTTCTTCGGCTACAATATTGGGAAACAGACCTTCACCGTCCAGATGCGAGGGATCCTCGAGTGCGGTCTGGACGTCGTATACGCCGACGACGTCGACAGGATGCCACGCCCAGCCAGCACGGAGCAGATAGGCGCCGTCCGGCGATGCGGTCAGCCTCGAATGAAAGGTGTCCTCCGGCTTGCGGTTCGCCTGGGTCGTCAGCCGTTCCCCGGTAAGGAGGTCTTCCAATTCCAGGTGGCAATATTCATCCGGGCAATGCGCCAGTATGTATCTGCCATTCTTCGCACGGAAGATCGCGACCGGATATTCGTAAACCTCGGCGTGGTAATAGCTTMTGTTGATTTCTCGGATAATTTTGCCGCCGCCAATGACAATACCTTTGGTTCCGAGCTTGGTATAAATAATGCTATATTTTCCATCCGGAGACGCTGTTGCAGCGTCGACGAGGTCCCCATAGGAAATTCTGGTCCCGGTGGTTTCTCCGTTCAGCCCGCGTCGCGTTCCGCCACTAACCCAATCAACCAGATCGTCTCCGTCCCAGACCAGCGAGCGCACACGCTGGGCAGGGAGGGTTGTTTCTTCGCACTCCGGCATGTTCATTTCTGACATCCTGACCTGTAGTACACAACTTTTCATTCAGCCGCGATTGAGGCCGCGGCTTTGGATACACCGATCGGTGCGATGACCGCAACCGGCGGAAGCCCTTCAGGCGGTATTCGAGCCCTCACGAGTTCAAGGATGTCGCGACAACCGCAGGCCCCCCTGATATCGTTGACGATTGCAGGAACGCGCAGTGAGAGACATGAGCGGGGAACATCAGGTTATCCCATTTTCCGGACTTCGGACCGAAGGTGTCGCGATTGCCAGCAACATGGATTGATGAAGATAATAAAACAATATGATCGAGGCGTTTCCTAAAGAGGCTGTGCCATAGACCAGACTCCCTGCGGTCTCGCCCGCCGCGATCAGCGTCAACCGCTCACGCTGCCACTCTCTTATAAGCACCCCGGATGTGATCGATATAGAACTGCCCCGGCGACGGTGACTTGCACAAGGCGGCCACAGCTTCCTCGCTGACACCCTTGAACCGGCGCTCTTCGCCGTTCTTGAAGCAAATGCGGAGCTGTCCGTCATCCTGGTTGAAATAGACGGATTGGATGATCCGGGATTTTATCGGCATCTGGCGCATGCGGCTCTCCTGCTGTTGAGCGGGAGAATAGGATGGCCGGGTGAATGGCGGTTCAAGCTTGCCGCTAAAATTCTAACGATGTGCGTGATTTCGAGACATGCCAAACCGCTACACCAGCAAGCAACCCACCTCAGATACGCACCAATTCGCCCCCTCGCTTACGGCTTGAGATCCTCGAGCGTCTCCGATGGGATCAGCAGATTGTTGGGCTGGATGCCCGGATTCATCAGAAGCCGCTCGTTGATCGCTGCCGTGATGTGCTGCATGCCGAGCGAGTGGCCGATCTCATGTGCCGGCAGCGTCACCTGGCTTGCATTGAGGATGCGCTTGAGCGTGAACCAGCAGACACGCGTATTCAACCCGCCGCGGCCAACGATGTTGGACGCTTCCTTGTCGGTGATATTCGGCGAGATGAATGCGGTCACGGCGCCCGCGTTTTTCACCTCGCGCTGCAGGTCGGCAAAGCGGAACGTCGGCTGGTTGGCGAGCGGCGGTCCAAACAGCGACGAGAAGAACAGCGGCAGCCCGGCATCGATCACCGTCGACTGGCCGTCCATGATCATCGTGCCTATATCGCGCACCGCGCCAGCGGTGAAAAACAGGTTTGCCTGGGAATTGTAGACGCGATTGAGGCCCGGCAGCACCGTGGTCTGGAAGTTCGTGGCCGCCGGGCCGCCGGGACCGAGATGGAAGACATCGAGCGCGAGCGATTTCGATGCGCGCACGACGATATCGACAAAGACCGGTGAAAACCCCTCGACCGAGACGCGCAGGCGCGCATTGCCGGGGGCGCCGCCGCTGAGAGTGACGCTGCTGTCCGTCGAAGAGACGATCGAGGCGAAATTTCCGCCCTTATCTATGCTGAAGGTTGCGGCAGCACCGCCGGTGGTCTTGACCAGCAGCGTTCGCGTCTGCCCGACCGGGACCATTTGCGAGATGGGCTTGAACGGATCGCGCCTTGTCCAGTCGCCGGCATTTCCGGCTCGCGCCAGCCGCGCGGCGCTGAAGCCGGCGAAATCGACATCACCGACGATCGGTGTATTCGGCCGGATCGTGGCGGCCGCACCGAGGTCGCCGGGCGGCCCGTCTTTCTTACCGGCGGGAAGCAGCTTGTCGAGCTCGCGGATCGTATTGATGCCGACGATCGGGTCGATGCTGGTCGTACCGCGGGTGAAGATCTTGCGGTCGGTCTTGAAGTCTACGACGGCTTTGGTCGTCGCATCGCCATAGTTCTTCTCGGTCGCGGGAATATTGGCATTGGCGACCAGCCGCAGCGCTTCCTGGATCCGCTTCACATGCTCGGAGGCGGGCTCGCCAGGCTGGACATGCGAACCATCGACCTGCGCGCAACTCTGCAGCCGCTCGTTGTCGCCCAGGAGCGTAGAATTCAGAGGACCTGGCACTTTGCCCATCGACCAACTCTCCTAACAAAAGGTAGACGTCGTCTTGAAGCTCACAGTCGGGCGTAAAGCGGCCATGTGCCGCGCTTTGTCGAACGTTATTCAACGCGCCTGATGTGAGTATGCATGGTGCTGTATGCGAGTGATGGAAGCGTATGTGACGGTGGGGGATGAGTCAAGCGAGGGGGTGGGGCAGGGGAGCTCCACATTCAGGGCGAGATGTCGTGTAGGATGTGCACGTTTTCGTTGATGGGAGCCAATATGTCGGAACGCGATGATACTTTGAGGGAGATGGTCGATGGCTGGAACAGAGATATAGCGCGACGTACCGCGCTGGCGAAGGCAACCGACGCGAAGGAAATTGCCGAACTCGAAGCTCGGTTCGGCATGACCCAGCAAGAGGCGGTTATGGAAATTGTCGAGGAGACCGCATGGGGAAGGAACATATTCCCCTTCTACCAGGACTGTCCGGGTTCCTTTCAGGAAGAGTTGGAATCGCTCCGTTGGAACTGGGACGACTATGTGCGAGCTGTGGAAATTCCGATTGATCATGAAACCATAAAACAGGAGATGGCAGACATTCCCTGGGATCCAATCGAGGAATGGAGGCAGGGCAACAGGTATTGCACACATCTCATCAAAACAAGCGACCCAAAGCAGGTCGCTGTCCTGGAACGGCGGTTCGGGATCACCCAGGAGAATGCGGTGGTCCATTTCGTCGAGCAGACCGACTGGGGGATAGAGACATTTCCCCAGTACCAGGACCGTCGAGGCACGTTTCAGGAGCGGTTGGCTGCGCTGCGAGCCAAATGGGGAGGTTGGGAGCGATTTTGTAGCTGGAGTATTGAAGAGCGTGACGCGTTTTTTGAGAAGCGGTAAGCGACACAGCTGATAGCGAGGCATCTTCATGACAGACAATCCGTCCAAACGGATCGTCCTGCAACGGCTGAGGAACAGGAGACTCGAAGCCTGTGAGCTTTTGGCGGGAGGCGACGCGGCCGTGCGGCTTCAGGGATGGGCCGAATATTTTAATGGGTTTTACTTTTATTTTCCTGACGAAGGCCGCTTGGAGAGATGCCAGACCGAGACAGTAGAAGAAAATGAGGCATTCAATGCAGTTTTGGCGATCATGAACGCTGCCTGTGAAGCCACCGACGACATTGACTCGTCAGACGAGGAACTGATTTCCACTGGATGGCCCAAGCGGGTCCAGCCGGTTGCTCTTGAGGCAGTTCAAGTCCTTCTGAGGAGAGGGCGGTTCAATGAGGAAATCGAGCAGGACGAGCCGGACGAACAACGCAGGTAAGATATCTCGATCTGTTCTATTTGGGATGCGTGGGTGACTATGCGAAATTGGTGTAACGCTCGTTAATTTGCCCTTGCCGATACTGTCGCTGGCGGACACCCCCCATCGCCCGCCTCCAATCGCGGCTTCACATGCCCCTCCGCCCACGCCGCGAGCTCCCTCAATAACGGTTCCAGCGTCCGTCCAAACTCGGTGATCGAATACTCCACCTTCGGCGGCACTTGCGCGTAGACCGTGCGCAATATCACCCCATCCGCTTCCAGTTCGCGCAGTTGCGTGGTCAGCATGCGCTGCGTCAGCCCTGGCAGCAGGCGGCCGAATTCGCCGAAGCGTTTGGTTCCGTCGAGGACGTGGAAGATCAGCATCGCCTTCCATTTACCGCCGACGATGTCGAGTGCGGCCTCGACCGGACAGTTATTGTAAAAGCTGTGTCGCTGTTTGCGCGTCACGTCATGTCCTCCATTACTTACAAATACGGCAGTATAGGCTGTATTTGTGCATACTTGCAATTCTTACCGAAAGCGCCGATCCCTCCATTGCCCTCGCATATCGCCCGAACCGGGGAACCGGCTTTGGGCCAGCGGTAGGCGTCACAACAAAAGCGAAGGAATCAGACATGCAGACCCATCCCGTCATCACGCTCGAACTGGCGGCCCTCAAGCGCTGGTGCAATGGCGATCCCTCGGGCTTTCTGGAGATTTGCGCGCCGGACGTCGTCTATTTCGACCCGCTGCTCAGCGCGCGTCTCGATGGCCTCGACCGGCTGATGGCTTATTATGAGGGCATTCGCGGCAAGATTTTCGCGCCGCGATACGAGATGATCGAGCCGCTGGTGCAGGAGATCGGCGATGCGGCCGTGCTCACCTTCCGCTTCAATTCCTATGCCGGCAGCGAGGGCACGGAAATGCGCTGGAACTGCACAGAGGTCTATCGCCGCACGCCGGGCGAATGGCGGATCGTGCAGACGCATTGGTCGTTCACCGGCAAGGGCTGATGACCATAGGAAGCTGCCGTTCGACCGATCTCAATTCGCCGTGATTGCAGAGTGTTTGAGGATTTTCCAAGGGCGTTTGACAATGTCTATAAATGGCGTTCCGGAGATCCGTGAGGTGATCCGAGGCTTCGAATTGACCGAGGCGAGACCCAACTATAGCGTTGCCTGAAGAGCTGGTATGCCTACAAAGGAGCTGATTATTCCTCGCGGGTAGATCGGATGTCAGCGGGCTATCCTGACAGAATTGAAGCGACCGGGACACTGGGAAAGACTGATGCAGTGGCTGCTCCAACGTTTGGAAGACACCGACAAGCTGGCGGCGGCACTGGATCGTCTCGGAATCGCCTATTCGTGGCATAAGATCATCCCGATCGTTGGGCGCTTTACGCCCGAGCCAGTGATCGCAGACAAGAACGACGTCGTCATCTTTGGCTCTTACTCTGTCTGGAGGACGGCGAAACGCGATGGTTTGTGGCCGGGCGTGTTCAAGCTGAAACCTTTCGTCCGGCAGCGGAAATGGCATCCTTTCCTGCTCAACGGCAAGGACGCCTTGTTCCTGACCGTCGCAGAAATACCGCAGCGCCTGGCTTCCGACGGCAAGCTTTGGTTTGTCCGGCCGGTGGACGACAGCAAGGAGATGGCCGGAGCGGTACAGAGCGGGGCCGAGATCGTCGCCAGCGCGGAGCGCGTCCTCGCGCTGGCAAAACGTGAGATTCCGCGTGGCTCGTTGCGACACGACACCAAAATAATGCTCACGGAGCCTGTGAAAATCTTCAAGGAATGGCGTCTGTGGGTCGTGGACGGGAAGGTCGTGACCTGGTCGCTCTATAAAGAGGGATCGCGGGTGGTCTACCGCCATGAGGTCGACGACGATGCGCTCGCCTTCGGAAAAATGCTGGTCGAAGTTAATCCGGGATATTCCCGGGCCTATGTCCTCGACGTGTGCCGGACCGCCGACGGCCTCAGAATGCTTGAGACGAATAACATCAATTCCGCCGGATTCTACGCCGCCGACCTTATGAGGCTCGCCGCGGCGATCGATGCAATGAAAGCGGAGGGCGCCCTATCGATGCGATCCTGAGCCAGGAGCGATGGCAGTTCGAAGGGTTCGTCAAATTCGAACGCTGAGGCCGTCTGGGTATTTTGGAGTGACCCAGCGGACGGTTTTGAATGGCTCTTAAAATGATCTCCAAAAAAGGTGGGAAGCACTTCGACATGCTTTGACGAAAACCGTTTGCTGTAAAATTTTCATCAAAAACGCAGAAAATTTCCCGCCCCCAGACCGGACGGTTTCGGCCGTCGCGGAGCGTCATGCTCCCCGACGAGGGGTAACGAAACCATCCAGCGCCTGGCGGCGGGCCTCTTGTTGGCATGGATTGGGGTGGCCGTGAACCCGCTTGGCGCCACGATCGGAGATCGTCGCTAACAGCTTGTTAATATTTGACAAGGCCTGCAACCGGGCGCACAATTCAGACGTTAGGCAATGCAGATGAATCATCGTCAGGAGGAAGAACGATGATGTTGATCCAGCATTTCTCATGGTTTGATGGCGTTATTGTCGGTCTTGTCGTGGGCGTGGTCCTGCTGGGGCTCTTCACCCATGACCACGACACGGCCCAGCACTGAGCGCCGGCCGGGACCACGGAGATTTCCGCGGGCCGGCGCGGCGAAAACCTTCAGCAGCCTGCAAGGGCGCGGATCGACTGGATGAAGTCGGCGCCGCCGATCTTGGTTGTGGCTACTTCGGCGCGGCCGTTGCAGACGCGCTCGGTGGTCTTGAAGCTGTAGGACACCAGATATTTGTCTGAGCTCACCGAGGTGACGGCGGTCAGCCTGAGCGGTTCGAGCAGGTGGCCATAGTAGGCACTGAGATCGCCAGCTGAAAGCGGCCCGCTATTGCGCCTTTCCGGCACGATATATTTCGCTGCCATCGTGCCGTCGCCGGCCGCAAGCGCCAGATAGAAGGCGCGCACGGTGGTCGCGGCGGTACCGTATTCGGCGGTCAGGTCGATGGCGGGCGCGATATCGGCCACCCAGGCCACCAGCGGCTCGTGATGATGGCCGGTCTGGGCCGGCGTCGGGTTTTCCAGCGTCACCGTCACCTCCTTGCCTTTCAGCCCATTGAGCGTATCGGCCGTGCCGGCCGTGGCGGTCAGCTGCACTTCGCCGAACGGCTTTTTCGGATCGGCAAAACGGTCATTGCCGGTGAGGCAGATCGCCCGCGGCAGCGCCAGCACATAGGCCGGCTCGGGGATGTCGCCCTTTTGCACGTCCTTGTAATGCGGCGGTCCCGGAAACATGCTGTAGCCCAGCATGCCGGTCAGTTGGCGCGGCTCGGATTTGCCGAGATCGTAGCAGGACGAGGGGGCTGCTGCCTCTGCCGCGGGGGCGAGCAGGAGAAGGGCGAGGGCGGCAACAGGCTTCGTGATCCATCGGGGCATGGCAGACCTCCGTGAGCAATCTGCCTATAGAACGAGCGAAACGGGAAATTGGCTGAGCATGGCGACGAAAAAATCGCGATGGGGGCGATGGGCCACCGCATATGGTGCGCCATGACCTCATTCGCCTCCCGTGTTTATCGAAGGGCGACGCCTTCTCCCGCCGGGGATTCAGCACCTTTCCGCTCCGGCGGTTCCCGCAGCTTTGTAAGCCATTTGGGGAAGCGCTCATTCGATGTGATGACCCCGCTCCGTTTGTCAAACCGGGCCAGTTTGATAAGAATTGTCCATCGATAGAGGGGGCAGAGGGGTGGAACGACGGCTTCCAGGCCAGCTCACGGCCGCCGGCATGCTGATGCTGGCATCCGCAGGCTGTTCGATCACCAGTCTGAACCCGCCGACAAAGGCCGCGGCGGCCTTTGTCGGCGCGCAGTTCGTACCTGAGGGAAAGCGTGTCACGGCGCCGTTCGCGCAAGTCCTGTTCTGCGACAAAGTGCCTGGCGAATGCGCCGCCGCGGAAAAGCCGGTTGCCGTCGCCTTTTCCCTGACAGCGATGGCGCAAATGGCGACCGTCAACCGGGAGGTCAATGACTTCATCACGCCAAGACCAGATCCGGGCCTCGACACGTGGTCGCTCTTTCCCCAGGCTGGCGACTGCGAAGACTATGCCCTGACCAAGCGCCATATCCTTGTTGCGCAGGGGTGGCCGGCCTCCGCCCTCAGGCTGGCCATCGGTGAGACCGATGAGAAAGGGCATCTCGTGCTCGTGGCCCGCACGACCAGGGGTGATTTCGTTCTCGACAACCGCTCCGACGGGGTAACGCCCTGGGCGAGTTTCGACATGCAATGGCTGTCGGTTTCGTCATCGACCGATCCACATGTCTGGCACCAGGTGCCGCAATCCAGTAATGCGCAGCTGCTCAGCGCAAGTCTGTGATGATGCTGGCCGATGGATATGAGGGCGAGGTCATGAACCCACCTTCGATTTGCCCAGCTTGGTGCCTGGACTGTGAAAGCGATCGACGTGCTTCGCTCGAAGCCGGTCACCTGCTGCCCAGGAGCACATCCGATCGCCGTCCTCATCAGGGCCTCAGCACCCGCTCAAAGCATGGATCGACCTGATGAAATCCGCGCCGCGGCGCTTGGTGACGGTCACCTCGGCGCGGCCGTCGCAGGCGCCTTTGCTGCTCTTGAAACGATAGCTGACCGCATATTTGTTCTCAGCCAGCCGTGTCAGCGCGGTGAGCTGCAGCGGCTCGATCAGGCTGCTGTAGAAGGTGGTCATTGCGCCTGCTGACAGTGGCCCGTTTTGGCGCTTTTCCGGGACGACGAATTTTGCCGCCGTTATCCCCTCTCCGGCTTCGAGAGCGAGGTAGAAAGCCCGGATCGTCGTCGCGGCCGTGCCGTATTCCGATATCATCGCGGGAGCAGAGGCAATCGCCGTCACCCAGGCGACCAGCGGCGCATGGTGATGGCCGGTTTCGCTTGCCATCTGTTTGTCGAGCGTCACGCTCACCTCGCTGTTCTTGAGCACAGCCATCCTGCTTTCGGTCTCGCTCGTCGGGACGAGGTGGACCGTGTTGAAATGCTCCGCCGGATCGGCGAAGTCACCGCCATCGACAACGCAGATCGGCTGCGGCAGCGCCAGGATGTAGGTGCCCTCCGGCTCGTCGCCCTTCTGAATGTCCTCATAGCCCGGGGGACCGGGGAAAATCTGGTAGCTCAGCCTGCCGGTCAGCCAGTGCGGCTCGGCTTTGCGGACGTCATAGCAGGCTAGCGTGCCCGGCGACGTCTGAGGCGCCGTGGCCGCACAAACGTTGTTGGCGGATAGGATTGCCATCAAGGCGGGCATCGCTACGGTATGCGGTTTCAACATCTCTTTTCCCCCAGCGCAAACGCCTGTGGCTCGAACACCGCCCCAACTTGCAGGGTCGAGCCACTGGTCTCGACCCGTCCTTCGACCCCCCACAAGGGGCTTAACCCAACCGCACCCTCGGAGCCCGATTTGGGCAGGGAGCGTGCCGCGGGTCTTCTCCCCCCTTGTGGGGGAGATGGCCGGCAGGCCAGAGAGGGTCTTTTACCCTCTGGGGAGGAGGCTTTGCGTCACATGCTATGGCCCACCGCACAATCCCCGAAGCCATAGTGGCAGGCAATCGCGCCCAACTCACGTGAAAAAAATCGTGATCGGCAGTCATGATCAAAATAGGTCAGTATTATTGACATAATTGTCGTTTCATGGTCCTGTCAGGCAAAATCATGGTGAGGAAATAGACATGGAATGGGAAAATCTCTTTGCCTCGCGCGCTATGCGCATGAAGGCGTCGGAAATCCGCGAGCTTTTGAAACTTCTGGAGCAGCCGGATATCATCTCGTTCGCCGGCGGCATTCCGGATGCGGCTTTGTTTCCCAAGGAGGCGGTGGCCGAGGCCTATTCCGACGTGCTTTCGGGCGAGCAGGCCTCCGTGGCGCTGCAATATTCGGTCAGCGAAGGGTTTAGGCCGCTGCGTGACTGGATCGTCAAGGAAATGGCCAAGATCGGCATCGCCTGTGCGGCCGACAATGTCTTCATCACCTCCGGCTCGCAGCAGGTGCTCGACTATCTCGGCAAGCTATTACTGTCGCCGAAGGATACGGCGCTGGTCACCTGGCCGACCTATCTCGGCGCGCTCGGCGCCTTCAACGCCTATGAGCCGGCCTATGACCGGCTGACGCCGCTCTCCAACCGCGCACCGGCTTCCTATGTCGAGCAGGCCGAAGCGGCGGGCGGCCGGGTGAAGTTTGCCTATTGCGTGCCGGAATTCCACAATCCGACCGGCGTCACCATGACCAAGGCCGAGCGTGAATGGCTGCTCGACCTCGCCGAAGCGCTGGATATCGCCGTGATCGAGGATGCCGCCTACCAGGCGCTGCGCTATGACGGCGAAAGCGTGCCGCCGATCCTGGCGCTCGACCTTGCCCGCCATGGCGGCGATATCGAAAAAACCCGCACCTTCTATTGCGGCAGCTTTTCCAAGACGCTCGCGCCGGGCCTGCGCGTCGGCTGGGTTGTCGGCGCGCAGGAGGTGATCCGCAAGCTGGTGCTGACCAAGCAGGCCGCCGACCTGCATTCCTCGACCATCAACCAGATGGTGATCGCCAAGGTGGCCGAAACCGTGTTCGGCGAGCAGGTGGAAAAGGTCCGCAAGACCTACGGCCATCGCCGCACGAAGATGCTCGAAGCCCTGGCCAAGAACATGCCGGCAGGCGTCGAATGGACTGAGCCGGAAGGCGGCATGTTCGTCTGGGTGACCCTGCCCGAGGGCATCGACGGCGCAACCCTGCTCGCCCATTCGCTGAAGAGCGCCAAGGTGGCCTTCGTCCCCGGCAAGGCGTTTCATGCCGATGGCACGGGCGCCAACACGATGCGGCTGAGTTTTTCCTGCGCCTCGGATGCGATGATCGACGAGGGTATTGGCCGGTTGGGTAGGTTGATCGCGGGGGAGATGGCCAAGGCAGCGTGAGGCAGCTCGTCGAGCGGCTAAGGGGCGTTGAGAAACGCGTCCCAAGGGTGAGGGGCTGAGCATGGCAGCCTCTGTCCGGGGCGGAGAGATTCGACGGAGCAAACATTGTGATCGGGCGGACGACGCGGCGGGAGTGTCGCCCCCGATCGCCGCTCTTGACAACCCTGCAGGCCATCCCGAGTGAGGTGTTTCGGCGTTTAATCTCTTAAGTTGAATCTTTGTTGCCTAACATCAAATTTTCGCATATGTGTGAGCGCAGAGTTGGCGGGAGAGGTGGCCCAATGATTCGTCCCCCACGTCAAAACGGGATTTATCCCGACCGTGATCTGGATTGCCAGGAAGCCGTGGAGCCGGCCTTTCTTCGGCATGCCTTCGCCGGCACAGCTTTTGTGGATATTATCCGTATCGAGCGCGATGTGAACCAGGAAGCGCTGGAAGCCGGGTGGTCGGCAACGGAGGTCAATGCGGCGCTGATCGAATTAGCGCGCTGTTATTTGCGGCAAGTCAGAGCCATGCCTAATTCGACGCGATAAGGCTATGATCGGTCCTGTACGTCCAGCCTTCCATAGCCAAGCGGGATACCCTCAAAGAGTGGCGGCGCGCTCGAAATTAAGGTCGATACGCCGAGGCCCCATCCGATTAAAACACCCCCCATCAACGTCTACCCATCCAAACGACGTTGACGATGGGGGCTCTCTTGGACGTTATCATCACAGCCGAGGCGAAAAACATTCCGCCGGATATTCTGGCACTGCAGGATGAGACGAAGCCGCTGCCGCCGGATGCGGAGTTTTTCGAAGAGCAATTCACCTTTGCCGGACTGGCGTGGAACGCGTTTATCGGTCTGGTTCTTGCCGTTATCGGGCTTCTCTCACTGCTCTTTGGCGTTGTCATGGTGGTCGACTCTTTTCACTCGCCGACCACGGTTTATTCCTCGGGGGTTGATTCCAAGGTGGAATTCGGCGCGCTGGCCGTCGGCTTCGTCTTTTTTCTCGGCAGCTATCTTATGATCGCATCGCTGCTTCCCGCGGCACGGCTGGCCTGGTCGGGTCAACGCAGCCGCTACGGCATCACTCTCCTGGGCGACCACCTCATCAGTTATTCGCTGTTCAACACCACGATCATTCCGCGCGAGAAATTCAGCGGACTGGCCGGCGGAAAAATCGAATATCTGATGGGCGAAGATAAGAAATCCTTCAACCTGCCCTCTATAGTCGGCGGTCGCCGATCGCAGCTGGAAGCGGCTATTCAAAACTGGGCGGCAAAGCCGTGATGGAAGTACGAAATTTTCGTTTGGCTTGGGAGGCTAGGCCGCAGCACTCTTCGGCTTTCGGCTGGGATCATTCTCGATCGAGTCTAGGATCGCCTTCAGTCCCTTTTCGAAAATGCGGTCGAGATAGGGCAGAGCGAGAAAGGGCACTGTTTCCCCTGCAATCGGATGGCCCGCGAGGAAAGCCGGGTCAGGCAGTTGGAAGTCTGCGCGCCTGGCAGCCTCTCGCGTCGCTACCTCCGCCAGGCCTGCGCCATTCATGAAATAGCCCATCAGTCGGAAGGCGGCGGCGACGTCCTGGGGGGCGAGACCGGCGCGGCGAAAGATCGAAAATACGCGTTCGAGGACCGGCAGTGTTTCCGGTGTGTTGAAGCGCCGCGCGGCGAGCAGCACGAAGGCGCGTGGATAGGTGCGGACGATGGCCATATAATTGGCAGCGAGGGTTTCTAGGTCGCCGCGCCAGTCGTCGCTGGGCTCGGGAATGACAAGCGTGCCGATCAGCCGTGCCGCCACCGCGTCGAGCAGCGCGTCCTTGCTGGAGACATGATGATAGAGCGCCATGGCCTGGACGCCGAGGCTCTTGCCGAGCGTGCGGGTCGAGAGGTTTTCCAGCCCGTCCGCCTCGATCAGCTCCAACGCCTTGTCGACGATGAGATCGCGCGTCAGCTTGCGTCTTTTTTCCGGCATGCCGAATATTTCCTTTACAGCGTAAGAAATCTTGCTAGTTTACAATGTAAGAATCCAGGGAGGAAAGCAATGCTCGATGTGAACAAGCCGACCGTCAGTGTCGAAACAGTCGAAGTCAATGCCTGGCGCGATTTGATGGCCGCCATGCCCGAGCCGGTCGCCAAAGGGCTTGCCGCCGACTGTCGCGACGTCGGCGGGGCGCTGTCAATCAGCGCCAAGAACGTCCCTCTCGTGACCTTCAACCGGACGATCGGACTTGGGCTACAGCGACCTGCAACGCGCGCCGACCTTGCGGCGATCGCGGCGCATCTCGGGCAATTCTCCGCGACGGTGGCGCAATTGCAGATCGCACCTCACGTCCTGTCCCCGGACGTGGAGGCCGATCTCTCGGCGACCGGCTTTCGGCGCGTGCCCACCAAATGGGCCAAGATGGGGCGCCGCTCGGCCAATGGGCCTGTGGTGGAAACATCATTGCAGGTGCATCTTGCCGGTCCGGAGGATGCGGAGGCTTTCGCCGCCGCCGTCATCGGTGGCTTCGGCATGCCGCCAGCGTTCGTGTCCTGGGTCAGGAGCCTCGTGGGGCGTGACCACTGGCGATGCTATGTCGTCCGCGACGGCTCTTCGGTGATTGCGGGCGGTGCGATGTATCTCGACAGCGACTGCGTCTGGCTGGGGATGGGCGCGACCTTGCCGGACGCGCGCAAACAGGGCGCGCAAAGCCTGCTGCTGGCTTGCCGCATCGCCGATGCCGAAGCGCTCGGCAAAGCCTGGGTGTTCACAGAGACCGGCATCCTCGACGGTCCGAACCCATCGCTTGCCAATATGCGCCGGGCTGGTTTCGAGTGTCTGCATGAGCGGACGAATTGGGTGTTGGGCGGGTGAGGAAACACCGAAGTATTGAGGGAAGGGGCATGAACACTTATGTGTTCGCCCATGACCATTCGTCAACGCGTGCGAAAGCGCCCTGTTCTCGTCAACATTGACAAAATCGCCATTTTCTCGGATGTTAATGGTGCAAATTGGAGCCGAAAGCCGGTCGGTTTGTTGAAAGGAAATGCCAGCTGGCCTGCTTTGGTTTTGGAACGTGTCTTGATGTTTGACCGTTCCGCTCCAGTGCGACCAGCTTTCGGAGGCGAAATGGCCCAGCGTAAGATTGCTACCCCTTCGGAGAGTTCAGACCGTGAAGCGTCTGCTGGCGCCGATGCGCCCAAGGTCCGGAATGCGCATGGCCAGGATGAGGATTTCGTTTCCGTGGAGTACCAGCGCAAACATCGCGTCGGTCCAGATTACGATCCCAAATATTTCGACAAGCTCGATGCGCTTATCGAGGAGAATTACGGTCCTCTTGGCGAATTCAGATCTGTGAATGGTTGACAGGTTTCGTAGTCTGCGTGAAGCTCAAGCCTCCCTATGATGTCGAAAACGTCCCACTTCCCGAGAGGTGGGATTTTGTTTGGTGCGCCTATCCTCACGCCGAAAAGCCTGCCCAGCCAGGTCCCTATCCACGCCCATGCATTGTGAGGGCTGCCGGCTTCATCGTTATGAAAAACGGTGGGGAGATGCCTTGGGTGAAAATCCTGTACTGCACCAAACAGGTCGACCTGCTCGATGACTATAGTTTTATAATCGACGACCCAACGCATCTAAAGCAGTGCGGGTTGTTTTTGGAGACACTCGTGGTCACCAACAAGACGACGGGGCTTCCATGGTCTTCCTCGTTTTTTGACAGGCGACAAACGGACAATAGGGGCCCTGTGGTTGGGCRATTGCCGGACGAACTCAAGTCGAAAGTGACGGACCGTTTTCCCGGCTTTTAGATTGCTTCCATATCGGACTTAAAAAGTCGGTCGCGCCCAATCTCCCTCTCAGCGGCCACATCTTCATAGAAAAACCGACCTGCCTCGCGCCCGCACTCACTCCACAGCCGGCGGATCCACCATCAGCGCATCGGCGAAGCGACGCATCAGCCGTACCAGGTCCTGCATGTCCTGCTCGTCCCATGTCTCGAACACGGCGCGGCCGAGTTTTTCGCGCGCGGCGTCGAGTTTTTCGGTCATCGCCTTGCCCTTTGGCGCGATGACGGCCTCGCGGACCCGCTTGTCTGCTGCGCTTGCCTGTCGCGTCACCAATTCGAGGCTTTCGAGCTTGGCGACCTGGCGGCTGACGGTGGTGTAGTCGCGGCCGATGCGGTCGGCGATTTCGACCACGCCGATCGGGCCGAATTTCTCGATCCCGACAAGCAGGGGGAAAAGCGCCCGGTCGAGCGGGATTGCTGCCTGCCGGATCAAGAGCTCGTCGCGCTGCGGGCGGTTCATGACGCCGACAATGTCGAGCACTGCAAGGTGAAGCACGCGCAGTTGCTCGGATATATGTGTATTTGGCACATTTTCTGTTGACGGCATTTCTGTCTCCCTTTGTATGTGCATTATACACATAGTTTGGAGAAAGGAAATCCATCATGAAAGCCGCAATCGTCGAAGCGGCGGGCAAAACGCCCGTCTATGACGATTTTCCCGAGCCGGCGATCGCCGCGGGCGACGCGCGCGTCACGGTCACTGCCGCAGCGGTGAGCCAGGTGACGCGCAGCCGCGCCAGCGGCACGCATTATACGCCGTCCGGTGCGTTTCCCTTCGTCCCCGGCGTCGATGGCGTCGGCCGGCTTGAAGATGGCCGCCGCGTCTATTTCCTGGCGCTGAAGCCGTCCTATGGCGCCATGGCCGAGACCGCGCCGGTGTCGGCAGGGCATTGGATTGCGCTTCCCGATGCACTTGACGATGTCACGGCTGCGGCGATCGCCAATCCGGGCATGTCGTCCTGGGCGGCCTATGTCGAACGGGCGAAGCTCAGGGCAGGCGAGACGGTGCTGGTCAATGGCGCCACCGGAACATCGGGGCGTCTTGCGGTGCAGATCGCCCGTCATCTTGGTGCCAGAAAGGTGATTGCCAACGGCCGCAATCTCGATGCGCTCAGGGAGGTCGCGGCGCTCGGCGCCGATGTGACAATCCCGCTCTCGGAGGACGGCKACGCCCTCGAAGACGAATTCAAGGCGCAATTCGCCAGCGGGGTCGACGTGGTGATCGACTATCTCTGGGGCGTGAGCGCCGAGCGCTTGTTGATCGCCGGCGCCAAGGCGGGCGCCGATGCGGTGCCGATCCGCTTCGTCCAGGTCGGATCGATCAGCGGTGGCGACATCGCGCTGCCGAGCGCCGTGCTCCGGTCATCGGCGATAGAACTGATACGCAGCGGCATCGGCAGCGTTCCGCTTTCGCGCATGCTGGTCGCGATCGACGGAGTGCTCAATGCCACAGTGCCGGCCGGTTTCCGCATCGCCACGCGGACGGCTCCGTTGCAGGAGGTGGGCAGCGCCTGGCTCGAAGACGATCGCTCCCATCGTCTGGTGATGACCGTAGGTTAGCCCTCGAACCACGGCGGCTTGCGCAAAAGCGCCCTTGAATCATCGCTTGCCGGATTGCGAATCTCTCCGGTAAGACTTCGAGAAAGGTTGTTACAAAGTCGGCAGAGAGCCGATGTCGCCCGAGCGATTTCGGTCGGAACGCTTCTGGCTGCTTTGATTTATCGGTGGGGCCGTATTAACCAGGAGCCATCAGGCATTCCGCCTGCCGTTTCTGAAGGAACCGCCGCACAGCGGGGTCTATTTCCAGCGCGATTGCATGCCCATAGGCTTCGCGCGCTGCCGCCAGGTCTCCCATTCTTGCATGCAGTTCGGCGCGCGCTGCCCAATAAGGCTGGTAGATGAGAAGCCGGCTGCCGGGTTCTGGTGTCGGCAGTGCCGTGAGGCCGGCGGCGGGGCCTTGCGTTTCGGCAACGGCGATGGCGCGGTTGATGGCGGCGACCGGCGAGCCGGTGATGGCGCAGAGCCCGTCATAGAGGCGCTCGATCGCTGCCCAATCCGCGGTGCCGGTGCGGCGGCGCACGACATGGGCGGACTGGATGGCCGCTTCCAGTTGGTAGCGGTCGAAGGCGTTGAAGGCGCTGGCGCGGATGAGCAGGTTTTCGGCTTCGTCGATCAGTCCTTGATCCCAGAGGGCAGGGTCCTGATCGGCGAGCGGCACGAATTCGCCTGATGGGCTGCGCCGGGCGCCGAGGCGCGCATGCGAATAGAGCATCAGCGCCAGCAGGCCGAGCGCTTCTGGCTCGTTTGGCAGCAGGGCTGCGATCAGCCGGCCGAGCCAGATCGCCTCGTCGGCCAGATTGCGCAAGCTGGCATCGGCACCGGCCGGATCGCTCCAGCCTTCCGCATAGGCCGCATAGATCGCCTCCAGCACTGCACTAAGGCGGAGACGCATGTCGGCTCTCTCGGGCACGCGCAGGGGAATCCTGCCGCGCCGGATCCTGTTCTTGGCGCGCGCCAGCCGCTGGCCCATCGCCGCCGGCGAGACCAGGAAGGCGGAGCCGATTGCCTGGGCATCGAAGCCGAGGATGGTCTGCAGGATCAGCGGCGCTCTTATGCCGGGCTCAATCTCCGGATGGACGCAGGCAAACATCAGCGCGAGACGCGCGTCCGGAATGTCAGGCGCTTCTTTCGCCGTCGCCTCCAATTCCTCCGCCACCAGCCGCAGGTGCTCGGCGGCAAACGTGCCGACCTTTCTGTGGCGGATGGCGTCGATCATCTTGCGGCGGGCGGTGGCCAGCAGCCAGGCTTCGGGGCTTTTTGGCAGCCCCTTGGCCGGCCAATCGGCGAGGGCGGCGGCAAAGGCCTCCGACAGCGCGTCTTCGGCACCGGCTACATCGCGGGTGCGCGCCGCGAGAATGGCGACCAGTTTGCCATAGCTGCGGCGCGCCACCGCTTCAGCGGCCTGGATGGCGGACTGGTCGTCTGCTCGCGGCACGGCAGTCCCTTAATAGACCATCAGAGGACGGACCTCGACGGTGTCATGCGCGGCGCCTGGGCAGCGCGCCGCCCAGGCGAGCGCCGCATCGAGATCGGTCGCCTCGATGACATAGAAACCGCCCAGTTGCTCCTTGCTCTCGATATAGGGGCCGTTGAGAACCGAAGGCTTGCCATCCGGCGCCCGCACCACCGTGGCAAGGGAGGAATCCTGCAATCCGTGTCCCATGACGAACGAGCCGGCTTTTCTCAGCGCTTCGGAATAGGCGGCGTAGGCGGCGAAAGTCTCGGCCTTGCGTTCCTTGCCCGCATTCTTGTGTTCGGCTTCATTCCAGTAGACCAGCAGCATATATTGCATGACGTGTTCCTTTCGCTCGACAGGCGGCGCCTCAAGGCCCGCCGCGCCAAAGACGTTCGACCCGGCGGGATTTTGACAGGGCGGGGGAAGAATTTGGCGGGGTGCCAGAAGCGATCGACATTCGTCACTGTCCCATGCTAGCCATGCCGAACCCTGGAGCGTAAATCCGGGCAGATCAATGGGTTTCGGCCGATATGGGGATTTCGATGTGGACGCATGAGGAAACGATTGAAACCTCCGCCTCTGCTGCGCGGGTGTGGGCATATTTCTCCGACGTACCGCGGTGGAAGGATTGGAACGCGGGCATCGAGGCGATCGAAATCCATGGGCCATTCCAGGCAGGTACCTCCTTCAACATGCAGCCGCCCGGTCAGGACGCCTTCAACAGCACGCTCATCGAGGTCACGCCGAACGAAAGCTTTTCGGATGAGACAGTCGTTGATGAGACATGCGTCGTCGTCATTCACAAATTGCTTCCACTTGCTTCGGGAGGGACCAGAATCATCTATAGAACAGAAATTTCGGGGCCAGAAGCTGATGCCGTCGGGCCGATGGTTACCTCCGATTTTCATCAAGTCCTGACCGCCCTGAAGCAGGTCGCGGAGCAGAAGTAGCGGCTCATTCGGTCAGTCGTATTCAGGGCAGGATAGGCGTGCGGGGGGAGGGGCAACCCTCGCAAGAGGGGGCGGAGGCTGTCCGCGCCCGGGGACTTGCGCAAGGTGTGCGTGATTTTCGCCATATATTAGAAGTTGGACAGGCTCGTCATCTTGATCACGTCGAGATTCTGCGATAACAACTATTGAGGTACGTACGTCATAATGATGACATGCATTTATCCCAGTACCGAAAGCGAGTTTTCACGGGGGCAGAAATGTCAAGGCGCTGACATTTAAACCCGACCGCTCAGGGGGCTGATTTATCCGACACGCAACTTGGAAAGGCGAGACCATGAAGGCGTTCAGGCTTAATCCAGAATTTGTGATAGCGGAAGAACAGTCTCTTCGAAGCCTGTTTGAAGCCACGCATGCTCTGGCGATATTGAAGTGTCAGGACACCCTTGGCGAGCACGCGCAAGACTTTATTCGACGCTCGCCATTCTTGTGCATAGGCACACAAAATCTGGATGGAAAGGCGGATGTCAGTCCGCGTGGCGACCCCGTGGGTTTCGTCAAAATTCTCGATGAGCGCACATTGGCGATACCGGATCGACCCGGCAACAATCGCCTTGATACTCTGGTCAATATCATAGCCAATCCGAGCGTTGGGCTGATGTTCGTTATTCCAGGGTTCGACGACACATTGCGCGTGAATGGGCGGGCGACGCTGGTGAACGATCCTGATCTCTTGAACAGCATGAGCGTCAATGATCGTGTACCTAAACTTGCGATTGTGGTCGAGGTGGTTGAGGTCTTCATGCACTGCGCCAAGGCATTCCGGCGCTCTCGGTTGTGGAGCCCGGATCATTTTCAAAACCGTGCCGAGATGCCGTCGCTGATCAAGATCATTCTTGATGAAACGACTGGAGCGCCAGGCGATAAGGATGAGATGCGCAAAATGGACGACGCCTTGGAGGAAGATTACAAACGGACGCTCTACTAGAGCGTGTCGCAAAAATCTTGCAGACAGTCTAAAACGGATGCAAAATAACGTTTCGCGACAGACAGTTGCGACAGTATGCAGCGTCTTATCGCGCGGCAACAACTGCGACGCCGGCACCGACCATGACCCCTCCGGCCGTTCGGTTGACCCGGCGTACAATAGCAGGTGTTCGCAGCAGGTTGCGCGCACGGCCGGCGAGCATGACATGCCCGCCAATCACGATGACTTCGATGCTGAGGATCACGGCCGCCAGTGCTGCGACATGGCCTGGCGTGAGCGATGCCCCGACGACGTTCGGCAGCAGTGCCACATAGAACAGCGGCATCTTGGGATTACCGAGGTTGAGCGCAATTCCCGTTGCGAAGACCGGCAGCAGGCCGCGCGGTTCGGACGTGGGTTGCAGTTCGGGCACGACGGGCTCGGCGGTCCAGAGCTTGACACCCATCCAGATCAGGTAGGCCGCGCCAGCAAAGCGCAGGATCGTCATGACAATTGCCATTTTGGCGGCGATGACCGACAAGCCAAAAGCGGCCAATGTCAAAAAGATCAGGATACCGGCCACCGTTCCGGCCCCATAGGCGATGCCAGCGGCGGCGCCATGCGAGATCGTGCGGGCAACGATGGTCATGTTGTCCGGACCTGGGCTGGCGGCGAACACGAAGAAGGCCGCGGCGAAGGCAATTAAGGTCGACAAATCCATGGAATCCCCGAAAGTCACGATTGCTTACGGACCTTCAGGATACGCGCTTTTCCTCCTTGCGAAAGAGGTGCCGGGAAAAATCAGGATTTCCCGGCAACACGGAGACTGCTCGCCCCGCAACGATCAGCCGAAGCCGCCGGCGCGGTCGATATAGGGGCCGAGGAGGCTGAGGTCGGCGGGGCTGAGGCGGTCGCGGGCGGTGTTGAGCTGGTGCCAGTAGGGATAGAGCACCGGCAGTTCGCTGACGCGATCCAGCCGGCCGCGCTCTTCGTCCGTCAACTTCAACTCGGCGGCGGCGAGATTGTCGCGGAACTGCGCCTCGGTGCGGCCGCCGATGATCACCGAGGTGATGCCGGGCCTGCCGATCGTCCAGGCCAGCGCCACCTGTGCGGCCGAGACGCCGCGGCTGTCGCCGATCTCGACCAGCGTGTCGACGATATTCCACAGCCGGTCCTCGTCGCGGATCGGCGGCTCGGTCCAGCCGGCGAACTGGCGGGTGCCTTCCGGCGTCGCCTTGTTGCGGCGATGCTTGCCCGAGAGCAGGCCACCTGAAATCGGGCTCCAGACGAGCACGCCGAGGCCCTGGTCGATGGTGATCGGGATCAGCTCATATTCGGCTTCGCGGGCTTCGAGCGTATAGTGGATCTGCTGGCTGACGAAACGGGCGCGGTGGTCGCGCTCGCTCACGCCGAGCGCCTTCATGATGTGCCAGCCGGAATAGTTGGAGCAGCCGATATAGCGCACCTTGCCCTGGCGCACGAGTTGGTCGAGCGCTTCCATCGTCTCTTCGAGCGGCGTCTGCCCGTCCCATTCATGGATCTGGTAGAGGTCGATGACATCGGTCTTCAGCCGCTTCAGGCTGGCTTCGCAGGCATTGACGATGTGGTAGCGCGACGAGCCGCGATCATTGGGGCCGTCGCCCATCGGGAAACGCGCCTTGGTGGCGACAAGCACGCCGTTCTTGCGCGTGCCGCCGAGGATTTCACCGACGATTTCCTCCGAAACGCCGGCGGAATAGACATCCGCCGTGTCGATCAGGTTGACGCCTGCGTCGAGGCAGATGTCGACCAGGCGGCGGGCGCCGGCAGTGTCGAGATCGCCGACCGTCTTGGCGAAACCGACGCCGCCAAAGGTCATCGTGCCCATGGTGATGGTTGAGATTTTCAGGCCGGAGCGGCCGAGCAGACGATATTCCATCCTATCCTCCTGACAAATTCGGAGGCATTGGTATGACAATTACCGTCCGCTGCCAAGCCAAGCGAGGCCGGTCCGGCAAATAAAAAGCCCCTGCCGAAGGTGTCGGCAGGGGCCTTGAGCGCGGTGAAACGCAAGTGGATTAGTGCACGTTATCCGTGCACTTGGTAAACTCGATCTTGCAGCCGCTCGACACGTTGTTGCACTGAGCGATGGCCTTGTTTTCAGCCTGGGTGCTGTTCTCGCCCCAGTTCATGCCCCAGCCGCCGTCGCTGCCGATGGCCAGCGCGCCGCAGGCATTGCTGAACCAGATGTCCTTGCAATCGCTACCATAATTGTAGCACTGGTTCATGGCAGCGGTTTCTGCCTCGTTCTGCGAATTCATGTTGACGGACCAGCCGTAGTGTTGCGACTGCTGCGAATAGGCGATCGCACCAAACTGGTCTGCGGCCGACGCGGCGAGCGGTGCGGCGAACGGAACGAAAGCGACAGTGGCTGCGATAAGATACTTAGTCAAGGTCTTCATGATAGTCCCCCTCATCAAAGTGGTTGGCAGTTCCACAGGTATAACGAACTATGTTTCGTGAATATTCTGAAGTCCAGCATTTTTTGCCAAATTGTATGTCAAGCGTATGAAATTGATGGGGTTTCCTTAATGGAACATGCTGCAGTGCAGTGAATTTCGCTGCCTGTGATGGATGTGTGTTGGTCATGTGCGCGTCTTGGTTGCGTGTGCGCCCGGGGATCAATTCCCGACCCGCCCGATCTTCCCAGCGCTTGGTTTGATGCTATAAGCGCTTTCGCAGGCTGGAGGCGGACATGGCGGTCAGGATAGGCACATTCAACATCGAGAACCTGCTGACCCGCTTCGATTTCACCGGATTTCGCAACCAGTTGCGGCAGGATCGCGTGCTGCGCCTCTATGCGATCGGCAATGAGGCCGAATATCAGCGGCTCGAAGAGGCGCGGATGATCGCTTCGACCGACGACACGCGGCAGCTGACTGCGCTGGCGATCGCCGATACCGATGCCGACATCCTCTGCCTGCAGGAGGTCGAGAGCCTGGAGGCGCTGCACGCCTTCGAATATGGCTATCTCTACCGCATGGTCAACGCCGGCTATCGCCAGAAATACCTCATCCAGGGCAATGACTCTCGCGGTATCGATGTCGCCATCATGATGCGGGAGACAACCCGCGACGGTGAGCCGATCGAATTCGTCGATTTGCGCAGCCATGCCGCAATGACCTTCCGCCAGCTCGGCCTGTTCAACGAAGCGCTCGCCGAAACCGAGAAGCAGGACGACCGGATCTTTCGCCGCGATTGCCTGGAGGTCGATGTGCGCATCGGCGGACGGCCGCTGACGATCTATGTCGTGCATTTCAAATCCATGACCGCGCCGCCGCGCAACGGCATGGATGGGCGGACCGCAACCATGCCGCTGCGCCGCGCCGAGGCAACCGCCGTGCGCCGCATCATCGAGGAGCGTTTCGGCAGGGACGCGACGCAGCACAAGAATTTCGTCATCTGCGGCGACATGAATGATTACCAGGAGCGGCTGCTGATCGCCGGCAGCAAGCGCACCGGCTTCACCTTCACGCCGGCGCGCGAGACCGAAAGCGCGCTCGACACGTTTTCGCATGATGGTTTTGCCGAAAACGCCATGCTCAGGCGCCCAGTCGAGGACCGCTGGACGCTCTACCACAGCCGCGGGCTTGCCGAGCAGCATCTCTGCCAGCTCGACTATATCTGGCTGTCGCAGGCGCTCGCCGCCGCCAATCCGAAGGCGTTGCCGGAAATCGTCCGCAACGGACAGCCGTTCCGCACCGTCTTCCCAAAGGGGCAGGAAACCGAGCGCTATCCGCGCACCGGCTGGGACCGTCCCAAGGCCTCCGATCATTGTCCGGTCGTCATGGAACTCGATCTCACATGAGCCAGGTGTCAACGCTCGAAATCCAAGGCTTTCCCCGGGAGGGTATGATCTTTCCGGTGACATCGCTCGATCTGCATGTGCTGGAGGACAACCATCCCTGGGTGGCGGAAAACCGGGCGGAGATTGCCGTCAACTGGGAGGACGAGGTCACCCGCAACCCGGCGCTCTATGACGGGCGGATGGTGTTCCAGCGCGAGCTCCGCTTTGCCGAGGGACATATCGAGGGCAGGGCGCATATGGCGCCGTTTTCGGCCTTCATGTATTGGCGCAAGCTGGCGCGTCGCGTCGGCGGCTTTCACCTCTTCGCCCTGCCGCTGGTCATCTCCTCCGATGATGCCCTGATCGCCATCCGCATGGCTGAGACGACGGCCAATCCGGGCCGGGTCTATTGCGCCGCGGGCTCGATGGACGCCCACGATGTGGTCGACGGACGCTGCGACCTCGATCTCAACATGCGCCGCGAAGTGCTCGAAGAGACGGCGCTCGATCTCCAGGACGCCGTGCGCGACGCAAACGCTTTCGCCATCCATGCGATGAACACGGTCGTCGTCTTCCGCATCTTCCGTTTTGCGATGACGGCGGATGCAATCGTCGATAGGATCGCCCGGCACATTGCCACGGAAACCGAGCCCGAGATCACCAATGCCGTAGCGATCCGCGATGCCGACCCCTCGGCGCATGATTATGCCTTCTTCATGCCGTCGATCCTCACATGGCTGTTCGAAGGCGGGGAGTGAAATATGGCACGCGCTTACGCGATCTATGATGTGTTCACCGCCGAGGCGCTGTCCGGCAATGCGCTGGCGGTCGTCTTCGATGCCGAGGGTCTTTCGGGTGAACGTATGCAGGCCATTGCCCGCGAGTTCAATCTCTCCGAAACCGTCTTCATCCTGCCGCCGGAAAACCCGGCGCATTCGGCGCGGCTGCGCATTTTCACGCCAGGCCGCGAACTGCCCTTCGCCGGCCATCCGACAGTCGGCACCGCCGTGGCGCTGGCCGAGCGCGATGGCGCGCGCAACGAATTGGACACGGTGAGCGTGCTCGAGGAGAATGTCGGCCCGGTGCGCTGCGTCGTGCGCATGCCTGCCGGACGGGCTGCCTTTGCAGAATTCGACCTGCCGCGCCTGTCGCAGCGGCTGACGGCGACCTTCGATACGCAGAAAATCGCCGATGCGCTCTGCATCAGCGCCGCCGATATCGGCTTCGAGAACCATCGCGTATCGCTCTGGAGCGCCGGCGTGCCCTTCGCCATGGTGCCGGTGCGCAACCCGCAGGTCGCCGGCCAGATCGCCTTCGATGTGCCGCTCTGGCAGAAGGCCATGGCCTCGGCCGGCGACAGGACGCTTGCGGCCTTCGTCTATAGCCGCGGCGGCGAGGACCACAATGCGCATTTTCATGCCCGCATGTTCGCGCCCGATATGGGCATTGCCGAGGACCCGGCGACAGGTGCCGCGGTGGCGGCGATGAGTGCGGCGATCCATCATTTCGACGCGCTCGGCGACGGCCGCTATGCACTGATGATCGAGCAGGGCGTGGAGATGGGCAGGCCCTCGCACATCCACCTGCATATCGAGGCGGAGAATGGCAGGATTGCCCGCGCACGCATCGGCGGACAGGCTGCCAAGATCGCATCAGGCCAGCTTTTTCTTTGATTTTGCTGGATAATCCGGCTCTCGGAGAAAAAGTCCAGGTTTTTTGCAACAATATGACGACAGGGGCTTGCCAAGGGAAATGATCCTCTTTATATGCCCCGTCAGACGCCGACGACAACGGCTTCTTCGGGTGATTAGCTCARTTGGTAGAGCAGCTGACTCTTAATCAGCGGGTCGTAGGTTCGAACCCTACATCACCCACCATTCAGTCTCCAGAATACTGGGACTTTCAACACTTCTCGGAAGAGTCTAAACACTTCCGTGGCTTGTGCGGCCTCAATTGGCACGATGCGTGATATTCGTCTCCGTTTGCTCTCAAAAACGGGCCAAACTCCAGAGCGCGTCTCCGTCCGGCATTTTCGGTTCCCGTTGTTTTCGGCTGCTGTTCGGGATCGCCTTGGCCCCAGCGTGATGGTGCAAGTAGCAAAGAGTTCGTAGAACGGAAATCGCTCCCGATCTTGAACCTTCGACGGTTTTGGAAAACGCGAGTCGATCAGCCAAAGAGCAGTTCGTTTTGCTCCGACCATTCGATCGGCAGTTCGTTGCCACGCGTCAGTTTTCGCAGCGTCAGATCGGCTGGCTGTCGACCGGTGAGGATCGCCTCGGTGAGTTTCGGAGAAAGGTAGGCGAGGGGCAGGATGCGGCTCAGATCTGAGGCATCGATGTGCATCTATCGTGCGACGTCAGCGATGCTGCGTTTTGATCCATCGGTCAGGGCATTTAATGCCAGATGGGCTCTGGCAAGGATGTCGACAAGGGATCGATCGATGACTGGCGGGCCTGCGGTCGCGTCGCTGACAACGACGCGCATCTCGACGCCGCTGCGTTTGAAGGCAACACGTTGCTCAATGACGACCGTTGACTGATGGACGATCGTGGAAGCAGCATCGCTTTGCTCGACCGTTTCCGTCTCGGCTGGAAGAGTTGTGTGATCGAGGGCTTGGCCCCCGCTCGATATTATGCCGATCAGTTTCCCGGCATTGATTTCGTGTCTCAGTGTGCCGGTTGCAATGGTGATCCGCCGGACAATGCTTCTGATGAGTGCTCTCGAAACGGCGCCGGCCTGATCATCTTGCAGCCGCTTCTCGAGCTCTGCGGCACCGTTTAGATGCCGTTCCAAAGATTGAACATTGCCATATTGTTCAATCCATCGAGCCAGCTGAGCGCGGTTCGAAGCTCTTGGCTCCATTTTTCCAGCCAGCGATGACTCGGGCAATTTCACGTATGGCGGAC
>NZ_JBFUFF010000042.1:0-53742 GCF_056403555.1 Rhizobium sp. P2_G2 | reverse complement strand
AGCGTGTGGTGTCCCTCGCTTGCAGGAACGATATGTTTGCGCTCTATGAGGACGATACGCAGAACCAAGATGATTGCGATATCAAAAGCGCGTTTGTCGATGCCTATGCCAACGGTTACCGGGACACCGGGTCAATCATAAGCCCGCCTTGCAATCTCGCGAAGGCGGTACGCAGTGACGACGGGCACTATCATGTCTGTAGTTTTCCGAGCCACGACGATTTGATTGCCTGGTTCTGCAATATTCCGGATAAGGTGCTCAGCGCCAAAATCGCCTACTTCGGCGATCGCGAGATTATCGAGTCAAAACTCGAATCCGCCCAAGCCAAAGGGCAATGCTCCGGAACCGAACCTGAGAAGTCGCCAACCACTTATACCTACGAACCCTATGCCCTGTTAATCAGCAAGGCTGATCCCGATCTCGTCCAGTTCGTTCAGAAACGTGTCTATGAATTCTTCTCTCATCGGAACAAAGCCACGTCCCTCTTTGCTACCTATTTCCCTGGCGCTCAGATGTCGCCCGTGCTGGCTTATCTTTTCCTGTTGAATTCAATCGATGAAGAAAAATATTACCAGGTGCCGTACCTGGAGAACGCCCAGGTGGCGGATACGTCGTCCAGGCAATCAACCAAACCGTGACGGACGATAGGCACCAGAAGCGGTTCCGGGTCGCCGTCGAGAACTTCCTTGGCGGCAATTCGTCGGTCGCCGGCGCCTGCGTCATTCCGGAAAGCGCCACGGCGAGATCGATGCCGTCGGCGGCCGTGGCACGACCGATGTTCGGGAGGCCGTCCTTAGGCATTGGCGGGAAGCTTGGGAGACGCAAAGAAGGTCACCGAGGAGATCGTCAAGGCGATGGAGCACTGAGAGCGGTCATAATTCGCTCGACGCTCTGATCGACGGACAGGGATGCCGTGTCCAGTACTAGATGGGGCCGGTCCCACCGTTCGTAGTGACGGGCTTCGACCTGTTCCCAGCTCGGCTTTGTCAGTCCCTCCATGTCTGTCTGCCGGGTTTCAACACGATTGCGATGCATGTCGACGTCGGAGCACACGACTTCCACCTCTAGAAAGTCGACATCTGCCTGTTCCGCAACATGTCTGTAAGCATCTCGGGTGATTTTCAGCGGGTTGACCGAGTCGACGATGATCACACGATCCGGTCGGAGATTGTCGGCGGCGATCCGGTAGGCCGCCATGTAGCCTGCCGGTCCTACGTCTGTTCTGAAAGGCAGGATGCCGGATGAGCGGATCGCCTGTTCGATCGTGTCGATGCGGAGATACATTGCTCCCAGGCACTCGGCCAGGTGGCGCGCAATCGTGCTTTTGCCGGTTCCGGGAAGGCCTGCGAATATGATGAACATTGGCGAATCGCCTTTCGAGACATCGAGAGAAAAGTCGCTTTTGCCTGCGACCTATTCAAAGCGTGAAAGCCGGTAGGGCGCAAGCAGCGACTGGGAAGCACCGTCGAGGACTTCATTGGCGGCAAATTCGCCGATTGCCGGTGCCAGCGTGATGCCGGAATGGGTCACGGCGAGGTAGAGGCCGTCAACGGCTGACGCTCGACCGATGATCGGGAAACCGTCTTTCGGCATCGGGCGGAAGCCGATTCGGTAGCTGTCGTATTCGAGGCCGTTCGCGTCCGAAAGTCGCGAGGCGAGGTCGTCGAACACAGCGTGCGCGGTGGCTTCGGGGTCCTCACCGGGATCGGTGCCGTTAAACGACGTGGAGGCGACGATATGACCATCGGCAGCCTGGCGCATTTCCATGTCCGGTGCGACGATGATGTGGCGGATGAGCGGCGGGGCCGGTTTCGTGTCCACCAACAGACCGGGCGACGCTGTGAGGGGAACCGTGACGCCGATGGATGCGGCAAGCTCCGGCGTGGCGGCGCCGGCCGCGACGATTACTTCATCGGCGTCGATGGTACCGGCGTCGGTGACGATGCCGGTGACCCGGCCGTTGCGGGCGGAGAGGGCGCGCACCTCAGTGCCTTCAACCAAGGTTGCGCCCGATCTTTCTGCATCGGCAAGCAGGTCGCGGGCGGCGGCGTCCGGCTCGATCATGCCCTCTTCGTCAATCTTCAGCGCCCATTCCGGCGGTTCGGCGATATGCGGCTCAAGCGCTGCGATCTGCGCCCGGCTGATGCGCTCGATCCCGTATCCCCAGGATGAATGCTCGGCTGCAAAATTTTCCAACCCATCCGGCGGCAGGTCATAGCAGATCGATCCGCTCCAGCGCGGCGCGATGCCGGGGACGGATTCGGCCAGCCGCCGCCAGCCGGCCATGGCATGGCGCCTGAGATGGAAATAGGGTTCCGGATTGCCCCAGCTGGCATTGATCCAGGCAAAGGAATTGGGCGTTGCCACGCCGCCTGGCCGGGCGCAACAGACTGTGATCGGCGCACCGCGTCTGGCCAGATGCCAGGCGATGGACGCGCCGATGATGCCGCCGCCGATGACGATGATGTTGGGTTTGGCCATGTCGAATCTCCGCTCTGCTGGCGCAGCATAGCGAAGATTTCGATTGTATCAGAAGCGGTTAATTCGCCACGACCGAACTTCTCGTGCGATCCACGCCGTCACGCGCCGGCTGGTATTTCGGGTCCAGCTGTATCGCGTGCATGTAGGACTTGTAGGCGCGCTTCAAGTCCTTGCGGCGTTCGTAGACCAGCGCCTGGTTGGCCCAGGATTCTGCCAGCGTGCCGTCGAGTTCGATGGCGTGGTTGAAGTCGGCGAACGCGTTATCGTCGTCGCCGGTCGCCAGATAGGAGATACCGCGGCCGTTATAGGGTTCGGGAGAATTGGGCGACAGCGAAATCGCCGAGGAGAAATCCTCGATCGCCTTGGCGTGATTGCCCTTTTTCTGCTCGATCAGACCACGGTTATGGTAGGCGCGCGGATCGGTCGTGTCGAGGCCGATCGCCTGATTATAGTCGGCGAGCGCTTGGTCGAGCTGTCCGGCCTGGCGATAGACATTGCCGCGACCGATAAAGGCGACGTCGTAGCGTGGGCTGAGCTTGAGCGCGGTGGTGTAATCCTGCAGCGCCAGATCCGGCTTGCCCATGTTGCGTTCGATCAGGCCGCGATTGGCATAGGCTTGGTAGAATTTCGGATTGAGTTCGATCGCCTTGTTGAAGTCGTCGAGCGCGTCGCTGAATTCGCCGGCACGGCCATAGGCGGAGCCACGGGTATTGTAGCCTTCCGGATCCGACGGGTTGGAATTGATGACGGCGGTGAGCGAGGCGATGTTCTCTTCCGCGCCCTGCGCCTTGTTGATGCGAATCGTATCGGTGGTGTCGGTGGTGCAGGCTGCAAGGGAGCCGGCAAGCGACAGCAGAATGAGGCCCGTGCGCATCGCGGCAAGCCCGCGTCCGTTGAAAAGGTTGCCCCGGCAATCTGCAGTGCGTTTGTTCATGATCGATCGTCTTCCCGCAAACCGCCCCGGCGGACAGCCAAACTCAATCAAAAAAAGGCGGTGGCGAACCGAATCGCCCCCGCCACTTATCTATCAGATTTCGTCAGAACGACGGCAGATCAACGGGTTGCAGCAGGACGGCCGCCGCTGACTATGCCGCCTTCGCGCTGGGCGCGCTTGCGAGCCAGCTTGCGGACGCGGCGGACAGCTTCCGCCTTTTCGCGGGCGCGCTTCTGAGAGGGCTTCTCGTAGTAATCACGCATCTTCATTTCACGGAAAATGCCTTCGCGCTGCATCTTCTTCTTGAGAGCGCGAAGCGCCTGATCAACATTATTGTCGCGAACCAGTACCTGCACGTGAATCCCGTTCCTTATCTCGAGTTGGAGCCGGAATGGCGAAGATTCCGGAAAACAAAGGTTGCCTTCGCATGGCCGAAGGTCACGCGATTGAGAGAACGCACTACCAGAACCGTCGTTCCAAGTCCAGTGCCGACTTTATATTTTGATGCAAATCCGCTGCATACTCGTCGCAAATCCTGCTACATCCGACTTTAGAGCATGGCGGAGGCGCGCTTTGCAGCGTCGCAAAACGGACGTTGCCAACGTCGTATTTTTGCGATTTGGTCCTGCAACGACATCAGCATCGCTTGACGATAGGGAGCTTCCATCGGATGCGCAAATATTCAGTTTTCGCCATCGCCCGCGAGGCCATGCGTGGCCATACAGGCTGGGAGAAGCAGTGGTCTTCGCCCGAGCCGCGCAAGGACTATGATGTCATCATCATCGGCGCTGGCGGCCACGGCCTCGGTGCCGCTTACTATCTCGCCAAGGAGCATGGCATCACCAATATCGCGGTGATCGAAAAGGGCTGGTTGGGCGGCGGCAATACCGGCCGCAACACCACGATCATCCGCTCGAACTACCTCTATGACGAGAGCATGGATATCTATGAGCATTCGCTGAAGCTCTGGGAGAATCTGTCGCAGGACCTGAACTACAACGTCATGTATTCGCCGCGCGGTGTGATGATGCTGTCGCATACGGTGCATGATCGCCAGACCTTCATGCGCCATGTTCATGCCAACCGCCTCTATGGCATCGACAATGAATGGCTGACGCCGGAGCAGGCGAAGGAATATTGCCCGCCGCTCGATATCGCCGCCGCCGCCCGCTATCCGATCAACGGAGCAGCGCTGCAGCGTCGCGGCGGTACGGCCCGTCACGATGCGGTTGCCTGGGGCTATGCTCGCGCGGCTTCGGATCGCGGCGTGCATGTCATCCAGAATTGCGAAGTCACCGGCATCCGCCGTGGCCCCGATGGCGCCGTGACCGGCGTCGACACGTCCAAGGGCTTTATCGGCGCCAAGAAGGTGGCGGTGTCGGCCTCGGGCCACAACACCGTGCTGATGGCGATGGCCGACGTGCGCGTGCCGCTGCATTCCAATCCGCTGCAGGCACTGGTTTCCGAGCCGATGAAGCCGATCTTCCCCTGCGTGGTCATGTCCAACACCGTGCATGCCTATATCTCCCAGTCCGACAAGGGCGAACTGGTGATCGGCGCCGGCACCGACCAATATGTCTCCTATTCTCAGACCGGCGGCCTGCAGATCATCACCCACACGCTCGATGCCATCTGCGAAATCTTCCCGATCTTCCGGCGGGTGAAGATGATGCGCCAATGGGGCGGCATCACCGACAACACCCCGGACCGTTCGGCAATCCAGTCGAAGACGCCGGTCAAGCATCTCTATGTCAATTGCGGCTGGGGAACGGGCGGCTTCAAGGCGACGCCGGGTTCGGCGCATCTCTTCGCCCACCTGATCGCCAAGGACGAACCGCACCCGCTGGCCGCCGGCCTGACGCTCGACCGCTTTACCAGCGGCCGGTTGATCGACGAAGCCGCCGCCGCGGCTGTGGCGCACTGAACGAGGTCTCCGACAATGCTGCTCATCTACTGCCCCTATTGCCAGGAAGACCGTTCGGAACTCGAGTTCCGCGGCGCCGGCGACGCGCATATCGACCGCCCGCAGAACATCACTGAAATCTCCGACGAGCAATTCGCCGAATATTTCTTCATGCGTGACAATCCCAAGGGCCTGATCTTCGAACGCTGGCGGCATATCCATGGCTGCGGAAAATTCTTCCGCGCCATCCGCCACACCGTGACGGACAAGTTTGTCATGACCTACAAGCAGGAAGAGCCGCGGCCTGATGAGGCGACTATCGAAGCCCGGCTTGCAGGAGGCGCAAAATGAGCGGAGCCAATCGTATTGCCGGCAAGGGCCGGTTGACGCCCGCCAAGACGGCGCGCTTCACCTATGACGGCCGTGTGCTCGGCGCGTTGGAAGGCGACACCGTCGCCTCGGCGCTGCTCGCCAACGGCATCCATCTCGCCGGCCGCTCGTTCAAGTACCACCGGCCGCGCGGCATCCTGACCGCCGGTCCGGAAGAGCCGAATGCGCTGTTCGATATCTCCCGTGACGCCGCTCGCGCCCAGCCGAATGTCCGCGCTACGGTGCAGGAAGTGTTCGACGGCATGAAGGTCAAGTCGCAGAACCGCTGGCCGTCGCTGGCCTTCGATGTCGGCGCGGTCAACAACCTGCTGTCGCCGTTCTTCGCCGCCGGCTTCTACTACAAGACCTTCATGTGGCCGAAATCGGCCTGGAAGAATGTCTATGAGCCGCAGATCCGCAAGGCGGCCGGCCTCGGCGAAGCGCCGAAGGAAGGCGATCCGGATCACTATGCCGGCCGCTATGCGCATTGCGACGTGCTGGTCGCTGGCGGCGGCGTCGCCGGCATTGCTGCGGCGCTGGCCGCGGCCGAAGCCGGCGCCAGCGTCATCCTCGCCGATGAGCGGCCGACCTTGGGCGGTGCGCTGCACTTCGATGCCGGCGTGACCATCGACGGCCAGGACGGCTATGCCTGGGCGCAGGCGATGGGCGCCAAGCTCGCCGCCATGCCGAATGTCCGGGTGCTGACCCGTACGACAGTGTTCGGTTATTATGAGCACAATTTCCTCGGCCTTGCCGAGCGCGTCACCGACCATCTCGCCAATCCCGACAAGCATCAGCCGCGCGAGCGGCTCTGGCAGGTGCGCGCCAAGCGCGTCGTTCTTGCCACCGGCGCGATCGAGCGGCACATGGTGTTCGACGGCAATGACCGGCCGGGCATCATGCTGGCGTCGGCCGCACGCACCTATCTCAACCATTATGGCGTCGCCATCGGCGCCAAGGTCGGCGTCTATACGGCGCATGATTCGGCCTATGAGGCAGCCTTCGATCTCAAGGCGGCCGGCGTGCAGGTTCCCGTCATCGTCGACAGCCGCGACCGGCCCGGTGAAGAAGTGCTCGCCAAGGCGCGTTCGCTCGGCATCAATGTCATGACCGGTTCCGCGGTCATCGGCACGTCCGGCAGCCTGCGTATCAAGTCGATCGAGGTGGCACGCCGGGGCATGCGGCAGGGCGAGAAGATCGCCGTTGACGCGCTGATCGTCTCCTCCGGCTGGACACCTGCTGTGCATCTCTTCTCGCAGTCGCGCGGCAAGCTCGCCTTCGATGGTGAGAACCAGCGCTTCCTGCCCGGCACCAACCATGAGAACAGTTTTTCGGTCGGCGCCTGCAACGGCACGGATTCGATCGAGGCTGCCATCCAGGAAGCGCTTGGCGCCGGCGAATTGATGGCGCGTGCGACCGGTAGTGACAAGCCGGTATCGCTCTCCATCTCGGCCAGCCAGCCTTTCGCCTGGACCGGCGGCATGGCGGGTGCGGCGGAAGGTGCAGGCCCCGACAACACGACGGCCAAGGCCTTCGTCGACTTCCAGCACGACGTCACGGCCAAGGACATCCGGCTTGCGGTGCGCGAAGGCATGCACTCGATCGAGCACATCAAGCGCTTCACCACCAATGGCATGGCGACCGACCAGGGCAAGCTCTCCAACGTCCATGGCCTGGCGATCGCAGCAGAATCGCTCGGCAAGCCGATCCCCGAAGTGGGTCTCACCACCTTCCGCGCACCCTACACGCCGGTGACCTTCGGCACGCTGGTCAGCCATTCGCGCGGTGCGCTGTTTGACCCGGCCCGCAAGACACCGATCCATAACTGGTCGGTGGCGCAGGGTGCGGTGTTTGAGGATGTCGGCAACTGGAAGCGCGCCTGGTTCTATCCGAAGCCGGGCGAGGACATGCATCAGGCCGTCGACCGCGAATGCACGACGGTCCGTACGATTGCCGGCGTGTTCGACGCCTCGACGCTCGGCAAGATCGAGGTCGTCGGGCCGGATGCGGCCAAGTTCATGAACCTGATGTACACCAACAGCTGGGACAATTTGAAGCCGGGCCGCTGCCGCTATGGCATCATGCTGCGCGAAGACGGTTTCGTCTATGACGACGGCGTCGTCGGTCGGTTGGCGGAAGACCGTTTCCATGTGACCACGACGACCGGCGGTGCGCCGCGCGTCATGCACCATATGGAAGACTATCTGCAGACGGAATTCCCGCATCTCGACGTCTGGCTGACCTCGACCACCGAACAGTGGGCGGTCATCGCCGTGCAGGGGCCGAAGGCGCGCGAGATCATTGAGCCGCTGCTCGAGGGCATCGATCTATCGGCCGAGGCTTTCCCGCATATGAGCGTGGTGGAAGGCAAGATCGCCGGCGTGCCGACGCGGCTCTTCCGCATGACCTTTGCCGGCGAGCTCGGCTTCGAAGTCAACGTGCCGGCTGATTACGGCCAGTCGGTGATGGAAGCGATCTGGGAGCGCGCGGGACCCCTGGGCGCTTGCGCCTATGGCACCGAGACGATGCACATCCTGCGCGCCGAGAAAGGCTATATCATCGTCGGCCAGGATACCGACGGCACGGTCACGCCCGATGATGCCGGCCTTTCCTGGGCGGTGGGCAAGAAGAAGGCTGACTTTGTCGGCATTCGCGGCCTGAAGCGTCCGGACATCGTCCGCGAAGGCCGCAAGCAGCTCGTCGGCCTGCGCACCAAGGATCCGAAGGTGGTGCTCGACGAAGGCGCGCAGATCGTCGCCGATCCGAACCAGCCGAAGCCGATGAAAATGCTCGGCCACGTCACCTCGTCCTATTGGTCGGAAAATCTCGGCCATTCGATTGCACTGGCGCTGGTCGCCGGCGGACGGTCGAAAATGGGCCAGACGCTTTACGTGCCGATGCCGGACCGGGTGATCCCGGTCGAGGTTTGCGACATGGTGTTCTATGACAAGGAAGGAGGCCGGATCAATGGCTGAAGCAGTCCGTAAATCGCCGCTCTCCCATGCTGCCGCAGGTTCTGCTACAGTGCGTATCGACCTGCTGCCGGCGGCGGCCCGCGCCGCGTTGCGCGCCAAGCCGGATGCGGTCGGTGCGCTCTCCAGTGCGCTTGGCGTCACGCTGCCGACGCAGCCGAAGCATTCGTCTGCGAGCAACGACAGGCATGCGCTGTGGATCGGGCCGGACGAATGGTTCCTGATCGGGCCAGACGGCACCGATTTTGTCGCTCTTGCCGGCAATTCCGGCGTGCTGCATTCGGCGGTCGATATCTCGCACCGCAATGTCGGCATCCTCGTCACCGGCGCAGGTGCGGCCGCCGCGATCAATGCCGGCTGCCCGCATGATCTCTCGGAAGCTTCGTTCCCGGTCGGCGCCTGCGCCCGCACCGTGCTCGGCAAGATGGAGATCATCCTCTACCGGACGGCTCAAGATGTTTATCGCGTCGAATGCTGGCGCTCGTTCGCCGAATATTGCTTCGGCATGCTGGCCGAGGGCGCGGCGGACGCCGCTCTCTAAGCTTTGAGAACCGGATACCATGCGCTATGTTCCTGGTGGATATAGCGCATGGTGGATTGATCGATGGCCAGTATTCCCTTTCCTCTTCATCTTGAGCCGGAGCTGCAGCGTCGACTCGAAGAGGTTGCGCGGGACGAAGATGTTTCAGTTGCGGCGATGGCTGCGCAAGCGATCGAAACTTTCCTCGACAATCGAGAGTATAAGCGGCGAGAAATTGCGGCTGCTATTGCCGAAGCGGACAGGGGAATATTCATTTCGTCGGAAGCCATCGAGCGATGGATGGCTTAGTGGTGCACAGACAACGAATTGCCACTTCCCGAACCGGATATTTTTCCAGATCAAGGAAATGATAAAGCGACGAAATAGGGCTATTGCCAGCCCTTCCAATCCACCCATCGGCCGTGGAAATCGCCGCGGCCAACTTCCTGCTTCTCTCCCGTTGGCCAAATCTGCAGAGTGAGCGACGCGCCCTCCGGCTTGCCGTCGGCCTCCAACTGCAAACGCGCCAGAGGCGCATCCTCCGTTGCTCTTTCGCCAGCCTCGGCGATTAGCCGCTCACCTTCAGCCTGCAAGGCCTTCGGCAGATATTGCCAGGCGATGGTATTGAAGATCGCATGCACCGCGCCGGGTTGGATGAACTCCAGCCGGGTTTTCAACCAGTCGATGGCGTCGGCCTTGTCGATATTGAGGCCGTAGGCGGCGGCAAGGTCGAGGGCGGCGCGAGTGCGGGCGAGGCGGTCCGCCTGGTCGGCCCAGATATAGGAGAGCATACGCAGGCGGTGCTCGGGGTTGGCGGCGTCGACCGGGTTGAGGTCGCAGCCGGCGCGATCCTGTACGGTCAGGGACGCGGAGGGCAGGGGTGCGCCGCGCCATTCCGGGGCGATGACGACGGGCGAATTCGGATCGCCCCAGGTCGCATCGCCGAGGCGGTAGAAATAGCGATCCCATTGCAGGTTAAGGCCGGCGCTGGAGCCCACTTCCGACAGCACCAGCGGTTTGCCGAAGCGGGCGGCGAGTGTCAGGAAACCGGGCAGTAATGCGCCTGAGCGGCGCACTTCGTTGGTTTGCGGCGCTGACTTCAGGCGCTCGAGGATGAAATCGGAATGCGCCGTTAAAGCGTGGTGGATGGCTGCCCAGAGCGCATCGTCATCGCTTTCGGATGGTGGATAGGCGGCGGAAAGAAGACCGTCGCCGCCCTGCAGCACGAGTGCGTGCAAACAGCCGGCGATGCGCAACGGCACGGAATCGGCCGCGGGGGAGGGATCGCCTTCCCATCCGAGAATGGTGGTTCCTACCGGATTGTCGGCTTCGAGCCGTTCGGCCAGCAGGCGGCAGACACGGGCGGTGAAGGGCGAGCCCAGGCTGTCGCAGGCCTTTGCCTGGCCGAGGAATGCGGCGCGGATATCGTAAGGCATTCAGCCCTCCTTGATCTGCTCTTGTGCTATACGCAGTTTCACATGCGCTCATCGCCGAGGCTATGACGGCGGTCATCAATTTTCGTCCGCAAAACGATCACTACGGGCCGTTTCGAGCCGTGCGGCGCTTGAGCGCTAATCGAGCCTGCCGGCAAAAATCGACACCGAGCGCGCGACGACCGTCATGCCGGTACCAAGCACGACCTTCCAGTTCCGCGCCCCGCCTGGCAGATGAATGAGCTTGTCGTCGCGGGTCCGGTTGAAGGCGATGGCGAGCCGGCAGAGTTCGTTGGCTTCGCGGTCGACGGTTTTCAGCGACATCAGCAGATAGCCGTTGCCGGGTGCATCCCAGTCCCAGACCTGCATCGGCATGCCTGATGGCGACAGCCATTCCACATCCTGGTCCGTCAGGAATCGGGTGCTGGAAAAAATGTCGAAGCGCCGGCGGATGGCCGAGAGCGTGGCGGCATGATCCTCGATCTCGATATCCCGCTCAGCCCAGTTGAGCCAGGTCAGCGGATTGTCCTGCGCATAGGCATTGTTGTTGCCGTCCTGGCTGCGGCCGAATTCGTCGCCGGCCGTCAGCATGATCGCGCCGCGGCTGGCAAACAGCGTCGACAGCAAGGCCTTCACATCGCTGCGGCGATGGCCTTTGATCAAGGGATCGCTGGTCTTGCCTTCGGCGCCATTGTTCCAGGAATAGTTCTCATTGTGGCCATCGCGGTTCTGCTCGCCGTTCAGCGCATTGTGCTTGGCATTGAAGGACACGAGATCGAGCAGGCTGAAACCGTCATGGGCGGCGATGAAATTGACCGTGCGGGTCGCGGTGCCGCCGTGACGAGAAAAGGTGCTGGAGGAGCCGGCGAGCAGGGAGGCGAGATCGCCGATCTTATGATCATCGCCACGCCAGAACATCCGCATGTCGTCGCGCGCGCGGTCGTTCCATTCGAGAAAGCCCTCGGGGAAATTGCCGAGTTGATAGCCGCCGGGACCGATATCCCAGGGTTCGGCGATCAGGACACGGTCGGCCAGCAGTGCATCCTCGCGCATCGTCGCCAGCACGGCGGCATCCGGATGGAAGCCATGCGGGCCGCGACCGAGGATTGGGGCGAGGTCGAAGCGGAAGCCGTCTACGCCGCAATATCGGACAAAGTGCCGGAGCGTATCGAGCACCAGTTCGCGCACCGGGCGATGGTCGCAGGCGAGCGTATTGCCGGTGCCGGTGTCGTTGACCAGCCCGCCCGGCTCGCCCTGCGGATGACGATAATATGTGAGGCTGTCGATGCCGCGCATCGAGATGATCGGCCCGAATTTGTCGCTTTCGCCGGTATGATTGAAGACGAGGTCGAGAATGGTGCCGATGCCATGCGCATGCAGCGCTGCGACAGCTTCCGCCAGTTCGCGTACGCCACCGGGGCAGAGGCGCGGGTCGAGCGCCATCATGGCGACGGGATTGTAACCCCAGCTGTTGCGCAGGTTGAGCGGTGGCAGATGCCGCTCGTCGATCCAGGCGGTGATCGGCATCAGTTCGACGGCCGAGACGCTGAGTTTCCGGAGATGGGCGATGATGGCCGGGTGGCTCAGCGCCCGCACGGTGCCGCGCTCGGCTTCGGGGATGTCGGGATGCTGCATGGTCAGGCCGCGGACATTGACCTCGTAGATCAATCCGCCGGTCTGGAAATGCGGTGCGTGATGCGGAATCGGGTTGCATTGCCTGGCAATCGATTTCGGAACCACGGCGGCCGTGTCGGCGCCGAACTGCGACAGGATTGGGTCGTAGTGAAAAGGTCTGTCGAGCTCCACCGCATAGGGGTCGACAAGCAGTTTCGACGGATCGAACCAGAGCCCGCGTTCCGGCGCCCAATCGCCATGGGCACGATAGCCGTAATGTGTTCCCGTCCGTGCGCCGTCGACCGATAAATGCCAGACGTGATCGTTACCCACCGTCATCGGCAATCGCGAGAGCTCAAGGCCGCCATTGTCCTCGTAGAGGCATAGATCGATTGCCCTCGCATATCGGGACCGGATGGAGAAATCGATGCCGCGAGAAGTGATCGTCACGCCAGGCTTGGCTTGGGGCATGGGGGAGACTTTCGATTGGAACGATTCGGCACAACGTATGGCGGAAACAAGAAAACGTTATTTCAGGCGAAACCGACAGCCCCAATTAGGAAATTCCTGTGCGTCGCGGTGTCGATGATATTAGAAAGAAGCCAAGAAGGAGCGGTACATGGAGATGGAGCCGAAGAGTGAGGTGATCGTTCATGCTGAAACGCGCGACGGCGTTAGCCTGCCGGTGATCGATGTCACGCATCCGCGTTTCCACGTACCTGATGACGCGGCCGGCCGGCCGGCTCTGGAAGAAGCGTTCGTGCGCAGCGAGCGGCGCAACCGCCTGATCCCGGGTTTTGTCGTGCGCTGGATGCTGAAGTCGGCGGTGCAGAAATCGAAGCTGCTGGCTGCACTCTTCGGCGGCCGGGAAAGCTTTCTCGACGGCATCACCACCTATGTGATGAAGCTCGGTGCTGACAATCTCGTGCCGCCTTATGACGCGCCGATCGACCGACGTTTCGCCGCCTCGCCGCATGCAACCTATCTCAGGCTGAGAACGCAGCAGATGGCGGAGCTGATGGCCGACGGGCTAATACCCAATCTTCGCCCCGATGCACGGCCGCTGCATATCATCAATATTGCCGGTGGGCCGACGATCGATACGCTCAACGCGCTGATCATTCTCAAGCGGCGTAACCCGGTATTGCTGGCACGCAAGATCGCGATCCATGTGCTGGATCAGGACGATGCTGGTCCATTCTTTGGGCGCAATGCGCTTGCGGCGCTGCAAGCGGAGAACCGGGCTCTCGCCAGCCTCGATATTGCCTTCGACCATCGCGCTTACGACTGGAACGATGTCGTTCTTCTCGGTGAGCTCATCGCGGACTGTATCGGGCGGAATGCGATCATTGCCGCCTCCACGGAGGGTGGCCTGTTCGAATATGGCAGCGACCAGGCAATCATCGACAATCTCAAGATCTTGGCTGCCGATGGCAAAGGTGTTCGTTTCGTCGTCGGATCGGTGACGCGCGACGACGAGCAGCGCCGGAAACTGCTCGCACAAAGCCGCATCAAGCTGATCTTGCGCGGGCTGGAGGGCTTTTCCCCTCTGGCGGCAAAGGCTGGGTTTGGCATCCGAGACAGCCGTCCGACGATCTGGAGCGACCAGGTCGTTCTTTCGCCAATAGAAAATTAGTATTTACTAAATAATTTGAACCTGCCGGGCAGTCAGTTAGCTTTTGTCAAAACTTGCCTGTGAATATTAGGATTCCAGTAAGTCAACTATAGGAAGCTCTTCTTTGTTAAATACCATTTTCGTGAGCAGCCGATGGTGGCAGAGGCAATGACGAGCGATCGGGGGACCGCCCTGGATATTGACGACCTTATTCTGCAGCTTTCACTGGCGCGTGGTTTCGACGAAGTCACGGCGATCGTCCGCAGCGGCGCGCGGCCGCTGGTCGGTGCGGATGGCGTCACCTTCGTGCTGCGCGATGGCGACAAATGCTTCTATGCGGACGAGGATGCGATCGGGCCGCTGTGGAAGGGCCAACGTTTCCCGCTGGAAAGCTGCATTTCGGGCTGGTCGATGCTGCACAAGGAAGCGGTGGTCATCGAGGATATCTATGCCGATCAGCGCATTCCGCACGCAGCTTATCGGCCGACTTTCGTCAAAAGCCTTGTCATGGTTCCGGTGCGGCGCGACGATCCGGTGGGCGCGATCGGTTGCTATTGGGCGTCGCATCATCGGCCGTCGAACAGCATCATTCGCATCCTGCAGCGCATCGCCAACAGTGCTGCGGTGGCGATGACCAATATCGCGCTTGCCAATTCGTTGCGCGCTGCGCGCGACGAGGCGATCCGCGCCAAGGATGCCATGGTGATGGCGATGGCGGATCTGGCCGAGGCGCGCGACAACGAGACCGGCAACCATATCCGTCGCACGCAGCACTATGTCCGCGCGCTGGCCGAGGCCTGCCTAGCGCGGGGTGTCTATGCGGGAGAACTCGATTCCGAGACGATTGCGCTGCTCTACAAGTCAGCGCCGCTGCATGATATCGGCAAGATCGCCATTCCCGACGCCATCCTGCGCAAGCCGGGCAAGCTGACGGGCGACGAATTCGCCATCATGAAGACGCATGCCATGCTCGGCGGGCGCGCCATCGCCAACGCCCAGAATAATCTCGGCGTCGACTCCGGCTTCCTGCATGTTGCCGGACAGATCGCCGAGACGCATCACGAGAAATGGGATGGTTCCGGTTATCCGAACGGATTGAAAGGCAGCGAGATTCCGCTCGCCGGCCGGCTGATGGCGATCGCCGACGTCTACGACGCGCTGATTTCGGAGCGGGTCTACAAGCCGGCAATGCCGCATGAGGAGGCGGTGAGCATTATCCTTGCGGAACGCGGCCGGCATTTCGATCCGAAACTCGTCGATGTGTTCGCCGAGATTGAGGGACGTTTCGCCAAAATCCAGGCGAATTTCGGCGATTCAATATCGCGTGCAGCCTGAGACGGTCAGGAGCGAAGTGCCCTCTCAGCTTACATGAACACGAGCGTGGGCAACCGATTTTAAGTCTCTCTTGCGGTCATTTCTCCTGCCAATTCGCCGATCATCGAACGCAACCACCTGTGGGCTGGGTCGTGACGATAGCGAACGTGCCAAGCCATTTGCACAGGGAAGGTGCCGAGGTCGACGGGCGTCGGAAGCACTTTCAGGCGCGGATCCTGCTCCAGCTTCTGACAGATCAGGCGCGGCAGCGTTGCGCAGTAGTCCGTGACGGCAAGCATCTCGGGGACGGCGAGAAAGTGCGTCACGGAAACGGCAACCTCCCGTTTGAGGTTATGCTGCCCCAACGCCTGGAAGAGGCCTGCGCGCAGCCGGCCCGGCGGGAGAACGTTCACATGCTTTAGGCTCTCAAACTGCTCTCGGGACATACGATCTCCGATCTCGGGATGATCGGCGCGCACCACACAGGCAAGCCCGTCATCCATAAGATGCTGAACGACAAGGTTATCCGGTGGATCGACAATCCGGCCAAGCACCATGGCCGTCGTCCCTGAAATGACGCCGGTCTCGGCGAGATCATTTCCGAATGGCGTCATGCGGAGCTTAATGCCCGGCGCCCGCTCGCGCATTCTCGCGGCCAGTGCCGGCATCAAAACAAGTTCCACGTAGCTGTTGGGAGCAAGCGTGAACAGGCGCTCGGCGTTTGCCGGCTGAAACTCCTGCTGGTTCGAAACGAGATCGTCGAGTTGCGCCAGCGCTGCTTCGATTGTCGGGGCGATCTCTTCTGCCAGTTCTGTCGGCTTTATGCCGTATCTTTCTCGGATGAACAGCGGGTCACGCAGGGTTTCGCGCAGGCGGTTCAGCGAATTGGACAGTGCCGGTTGCGTGATGCCCAGCCGCGCTGCGGCCCGCGTCACGCTCCGCTCTTCCATCAGGGCCAGGAAAACCGGGAGCAGGTTCAGATCGTATCTCATTGAGATATAATTTCATGTGAATATCTAAAATCAAAGAAATAAATTTCCGAAATATGTCGGCCGATGCCATTGTCACCACATCGAAAAGCCGCTGCGGCTGAACGAACTCCAAATCAACCGGCTGCCACGCCCATGGCACCATCTCACGGAAGGATCTGGCAATGAAAGTCCTCATCGTACTCACTTCGCACGACACGCTCGGCGACACCGGCAGGAAGACCGGCTTCTGGCTCGAAGAGCTGGCAGCGCCCTACTACGTCTTCAAGGATGCCGGCGCCGAGATCACTCTCGCCTCGCCGAAAGGCGGCCAGCCGCCTCTCGACCCGAAGAGCGATGAGCCGACGTTCCAGACCGACCTGACGCGGCGCTTCAACGGCGACAAAGCGGCCAAGGCGCAGCTGGCAGAGACTGTGCGCCTGGATAGCATCAACCAGAAGGACTTCGATACAGTCTTCTACCCCGGCGGCCACGGCCCTTTGTGGGATCTGGCCGAAGATCGGAATTCGATCGAACTGATCGCATCCTTCGTTGCGGTTGGCAAACCGGTCGCTTTGGTTTGCCATGCGCCGGGTGTTCTGCGTCATGTGACAAAACCCGACGGCAGCCCCTTCGTTCAGGGACGCTACGTCACCGGCTTCACCAATTCCGAGGAAGAAGCTGTGGGCCTCACAAAGGTCGTGCCGTTCCTGGTCGAGGACGAGTTGATCGGTCTCGGCGCGGTCTTCTCCAAAGTCAAGGACTGGGGTGTGCATACAGTGGTCGATGGCCAGCTCATCACCGGTCAGAATCCGGCCTCATCGAGTGAAGCAGCGGAGGCACTGATTGCTGCTCTGGGCCGGATGAAGACCAGGACTGCCTGAGCGTGCCGAAACGCCGCGATCCGCCGACGGCTCGCGTCGGCGGATCATCTTCAAAAGCCGGAGTTTGTGACGTCCTCCCCTGTTCCAACAATACTGCTGTAACAGCGAGATTTCCGTACATCGAAGCGTCAGGTTATCACGCTCGGCGTGTCGCGTCCCGTCCTCGACTTGATGCCGGCGATCTGGTCTGCCACGGCGATCAGGTCGGCCAGCGCCTGCTGCGTGTCGAGGTCGTGGCGCGAGGCGTCGGGCTCGTAGCGCTCGATATAGACGCGCAGCGTCGCCCCGGACGTGCCGGTGCCTGACAGGCGGAAGACGACGCGGCTGCCGCCTTCGAAGAGGATGCGGATACCCTGGTGCTCGGACACGGAATGGTCGACCGGGTCGTGATAGGCGAAGTCGTCGGCGGTCTGGACCGTCAGCTCACCGAATTTCTGGCCGGGCAGGGTGGCGAGCTGGCTGCGCAGATTGTCCACCAGGCCATTGGCCGCTCCGGTCTCGATTTCCTCGTAGTCGTGGCGCGAATAATAATTGCGGCCGAAGGCGGCCCAATGCTTGGTGACGATGTCCTTGGCGCTCTCGTTGCGCACCGCAAGGATATTGAGCCAGAGCAGCACGGCCCAGAGGCCGTCCTTTTCGCGCACGTGGTTGGAACCGGTGCCGGCGCTTTCCTCGCCGCAAATCGTCGCCATACCGGCATCGAGCAGGTTGCCGAAGAATTTCCAGCCGGTCGGCGTCTCGTAGATGCCGATGCCGAGCTTTTCAGCAACGCGGTCGGCCGCACCCGAGGTCGGCATCGAGCGGGCGATGCCGGCAAGCCCTTTGGCATAGCCGGGAGCGAGGTGAGCATTGGCCGACAGCATGGCAACGCTGTCGGACGGGGTGACGAAAATGCCTTTGCCGATGATCAGGTTGCGGTCGCCGTCGCCATCCGAGGCGGCGCCGAAATCCGGCGCGTCCGGCCCCATCATCTCGTCATAAAGGTCCTTGGCATGGACGAGGTTCGGGTCGGGGTGGTGGCCGCCGAAATCCGGCAGCGGCACGAAATTGCGCACCGAACCCTTGGCGGCACCGAGACGGTTTTCGAGGATCTCCTTGGCATAGGGACCGGTGACCGCGCTCATCGCGTCGAAGACGACGCGAAAGCCGGAGCCGATCTTGGCCTTGATCGCCGGGAAATCGAACAGTGTCTCCATCAGCGCCGCATAATCCTCGACCGGATCGAAGACATGGACTTCCATGTTTTCCAGCGACTTCATGCCCGGGACGTCGATGTCGATATCGGGGGCGTCGGAAATCTGGTATTTGTCGATCTGCTTGGAGAGGGCGAAGATCGCGTCGGTGATCTTCTCCGGCGCCGGGCCACCGTTTTCGGCATTGTACTTGATGCCGAAATCCTCGGTCGGGCCGCCGGGATTGTGCGAGGCGGACAGGATGATGCCGCCGAAGGCCTTGTATTTGCGGATGATGTTGGATGTCGCCGGCGTCGAGAGGATGCCGCCGCGGCCGACCATGACCTTGCCGAAGCCGTTGGCGGCCGCCATCTTCAGCACGATCTGGATGACTTCGCGGTTATAGTAGCGGCCGTCGCCGCCGAGCACCAGCGTCTGGCCGAGATAGCCTTCGAGGGAGTCGAAGATCGATTGCACGAAGTTCTGCACATAATTGGGCTGCTGGAAATGCGGCACCTTCTTGCGCAGGCCTGATGTGCCCGGCTTCTGGTCATTGTAGGGTGTGGTCGAGACGGTGAGGATCATGGCGGTCAAACCCTGCTGATGAGATTCTGGTAGAGGCTGGCATATTGGCGGGCACTGGCGCCCCAGGAGACGTCGGATTTCATCGCCGCCTTCTGAATCTGCGCCCAGGTCTTCTGGTCCGCGTAGAGCCGGAAAGTACGGCGCAGCGCGTCGCGCAGGCCATCGGAGGTGACGGGGGAGAACTCGATGCCGGTCGCGACCTTGGCGGTAACCGCAGCACCATTGGCGTCGATAATCGTGTCGGCGAGCCCGCCCGTATGGCCGACAACCGGAAGGCAGCCATAGCGCAGGCCATAGAGCTGGGTCAGCCCGCAGGGCTCGAAGCGTGACGGCACGAGGATGGCATCGGCACCGGCCTGCATCAAATGTGACAGCGGCTCGTCATAGCCGACGACCATGCCGACGCGGCCGGGATGGCGCGTCACCGCCGCCTGCAACGCCTCTTCGAGCGCTGCGTCGCCGGAGCCGAGTATAGCGAGGCTACCGCCATTGGCGACGATATAGTCGATATTGTCGACGACGAGATCAATGCCCTTCTGCCAGGTGAGCCGCGAGACGATGCAGAAGATCGGCCCAGCGCCAGGGGTGAGCCCCACGCGGGTCGCGAGCGCCTTGCGGTTTTCCTCGCGGCGTTTGAGCGAGGAGGAATTGTAGTTGGCGACGATGTGCCGGTCGTTTTCCGGATCCCAGATCTGGTCGTCTATGCCGTTGACGATGCCGGTGAGATCGGCAGCGCGGGCGGCGATCAAGCCTTCGAGACCCATGCCGAATTGCGGCTCGGTGATCTCGATCGCATAGGTAGGGCTCACGGTGGTCAGCGCCCAGGCGGTGCGCAGCCCACCCTTGAGATAGCCGACATCGCCATAATATTCGAGGCCGTTGACGTTAAAGGCATCCGGCGGCAGTTCCAGCTGGGGGAAAATCGCAGACGAAAACTGGCCCTGGAAGGCGATGTTGTGAATGGTGATCACCGACGGCACGCGGCCGCCGGCGGCGCTGTATTTCAGATAGATCGGTGTAATTGCCGCCTGCCAGTCATGGACATGGATGAGGTCCGGTAACCAGGCAGGATCCAATCCGTTGGCGATGTCGGCGCCGATATAGGAGAGTGCGGCGAACCGCCGCCAATTGTCGACATGGTCGAGGCCCGCTGCGTCGGTATAGGGGCCGCCCGGCCTGTCGAAATAGGCCGGCGCGTCGAGGATATAGAGATCCAACCCGGCGTGCTGGGTAAAGAGCACGCGCGCCGGTTCGCCCAGAAGCCAGGTCAGATCGGCGATGACTTTCGTCTCGCCGATCTTGGCCATGACGGAAGGATAGCCGGGCAGAAGCGTCCGCATCTCGACGCCGAAAGGCGTGAGCGCGAGCGGCAGCGCGCCCGCGACATCCGCGAGCCCTCCGGTCTTGATCAGCGGAAAGACTTCCGAGGCGACGGACAGGACTTTCATGATTTCAGCCCAGTTTGTCGATCATGGCCTGGGTGATGAGGCAGATGCCGGATTCGGTGCGGCGGAAGCGCTTGGCATCGAGTTCGGGATCCTCGCCGACGACCAGGCCTTCCGGGATGATGACGCCCCGATCGACGACGACCTTGCTCAGCCGCGCGTGGCGATTGACGATCACTTCCGGCAGGACGACCGCGTGGTCGAGGCTCGAATAGGAATTTACCCGGCAACCGGTCGACAGCATCGTGCGATGGACGGATGCACCGGAAATGATGCAATTGCCCGAGACAAGCGAGGAGATGGCGGTGCCACGGCGGCCGTCGATATCATGGACGAATTTGGCCGGCGGCGTGATCTCGGAATAGGTCCAGATCGGCCACTGGACGTCGTAAAGATCGAGTTCCGGCACGACATCCGTCAGGTCGATATTGGCTTGCCAATAGGCATCGACGGTTCCGACGTCGCGCCAATAGGCCTCCGTCTCCATCTCCGCCTTGACGCAGGATTGGCTGAAACGGTGGGCGACGGCTTTGCCGTTCTTGACGATATAGGGGATCAGGTCCTTGCCGAAGTCGCGTGAGGAGTTCGGGTCGGCGGCGTCGCGCCGCAGGAGGTCGACGAGGAACTTGGTGTGGAAGATGTAAATGCCCATCGAAGCGAGCGCCATGCTCTCGTTGCCGGGAATGCCGGGCGGGTCGGCGGGCTTTTCGACGAAGTCGATGATCACGTCCTTGTTGTCGACATGCATGACACCGAAGGCCACAGCCTCCATGCGCGGCACTTCCAGGCAGCCGATGGTGACGTCGGCGCCGGAATTGACGTGCTGGCGCAGCATCAGTTCGTAGTCTTGCTTGTAGATGTGGTCGCCGGCGAGGATGACCATGTATTCCGGATTATGCGGAACGATGATGTCGATGTTCTGGTAGACGGCGTCGGCCGTGCCTTCATACCACTGCGTCTCGGAGACGCGCTGGGAGGCGGGCAGGATATCGAAACTCTCATTACGCTCGGGGCGGAAGAAGTTCCAGCCGCGCTGCAGGTGGCGGATCAGCGAATGCGCTTTATACTGAGTGGCGACGCCCATGCGGCGGATGCCGGAATTCAGTGCATTGGAAAGCGCGAAATCGATGATGCGCGTCTTGCCGCCGAAATAAACTGCGGGCTTGGCGCGTCTGTCCGTCAGTTCCTTGAGACGGCTGCCGCGTCCACCGGCCAGCACATAAGCCATGGCATCGCGCGCCAAAGGCTGGAGTCTTCTTTCTGCCATTTTATTTCCTCCCAGTGATCGTTACGCGTACTCATACGGGCTCCAGCCAGATCGTGCCGAGCGGCGGCAGGACGAGTGTCCCGACGATCCGTCCGGATGGCTGTCTATGGGCGGTCACTTCCCCAAGATTGCCTTTTCCTGAACCGCCATAGGTTTCGGCATCCGTATTGATGATTTCACGCCATTTGCCTTCCATCGGCAAGGGCACGTCGTAATTGTCGCGCTCGACAGGCGTGAAATTGGTGATCACGGCCACTGGTTTCTCGCCCGGTGCCTTGCGGATCCAGGCATAAACCGAATTTTCGTGGTCGTCGGCGATCATCCATTCAAAGCCTTCGCCCTCGCAGTCGCGGGCATGCAGGGCCGGCTTGGTTTTGTAGAGCTGATTGAGATCGCGCACGAGACGGCGCATGCCGTCGTGGTTGGGGAAATCGAGCAGGTTCCAGTCGAGCGAGCGCGATTCCGACCATTCGTTCCACTGGGCGAATTCCTGGCCCATGAACAACAGCTTCTTGCCGGGATATCCCCACATGAAGCCGTAATAAGCGCGCAGATTGGCGAATTTCTGCCACTGGTCGCCGGCCATTTTGGTGATCAGCGAGCCCTTGCCATGCACGACTTCGTCATGGGAAAGCGGCAGGACGAAATTCTCCGACCAGGCATAGAGCAGGCCGAATGTCAGTTCATTGTGGTGATGCTTGCGGTGGATCGGGTCACGCTTGAGATATTCGAGCGTGTCATGCATGAAGCCCATGTTCCACTTGAAGCCGAAACCCAGGCCGCCGTCATAGACCGGCGCGGAGACCTTCGGCCAGGAGGTGGATTCCTCGGCTATGGTCAGGATGCCGTGATGCGAGCCGTAGAGATGGCGGTTCATGTCCTTGAGGAATTCCACCGCCTCGAGGTTTTCGCGGCCACCGTATTTGTTGGGAATCCACTCGCCTTCCTTGCGCGAATAATCGAGGTAAAGCATGGAGGCGACGGCATCGACACGCAGGCCGTCGATGTGGAATTTTTCGGCCCAGTAGAGCGCGGAATTGATCAGGAAGCTTACGACTTCGGTGCGGCCGAAATTGTAGATGGCGGTATTCCAGTCGGGGTGAAATCCCTGGCGCGGGTCCTCATGCTCGTAAAGCCCGGTTCCGTCGAAATGCCGAAGCCCGTGCTGGTCCACCGGAAAATGCGCCGGCACCCAGTCCATCAGGATCGAGATGCCCGCCTTGTGAGCGCCGTTGACGAAACGTGAAAAGGCTTCCGGCTCGCCGAATCGGGCGGTGGGCGAGAACAGGCCCGTCGTCTGATAACCCCAGGACGGGTCGAAAGGGTGCTCAGTGATCGGCATGAATTCGATATGGGTGAAGCCCATTTCGACGCAATAGGGGATGAGCAGGTCGCCGAGTTCGTCCCAGGTCAGCATCGCGTCGTCGGGGCCACGCCGCCAGGAGGCGGGGTGGACTTCGTAGATCGAGATCGGCTGGCGGCGGGCATCGATGGTGGACCACCATTCGCGATGTGCCGCATCCTCCCATTCCTGTTCGATCTCCGGCGTGGTCAGCGAAGCTGTCTTCGGTCTGAGCTCCGATTTGCGTGCGTAGGGATCGGCTTTCAGCGGCAGCAGCGTGCCGTCGCGGGCGAGGATTTCATATTTATAGGTCTCGCCACCGCCAATGCCGGGAACGAAGATTTCCCAGACGCCGCTGTCGCTGCGGAAGCGCATGACATGCCGGCGGCCGTCCCAGTTGTTGAAGCTGCCGACGACCGAGACCCGGGCGGCATTCGGCGCCCAGACGGCAAAATGAAAGCCTTCCGCACCTTCATGCTCGATCGGATGGGCGCCCATCTTGTCGAACAATCTCAGATGCGAGCCTTCGCGCAGATAATAGTCGTCCATCGGCCCGAGCACGGGGCCGAAGGAATAGGGATCGACCACATCCCATTCGCCGACGGCGTTTTTCGCGTGGTAACGGAGTGGTTGCCGTGCCTTGACGGAGAGCAGCCCCTCGAAGAAGCCGGCACCGTCGCGACGGGGAATCGAGCCGAGATCTTCACCCTTCAGCGTATAGGCGGTGATCTGCTCGGCGCCGGGGACGAACGCGCGGACGACGAATTCCTTGCCGAATTCATGCAGGCCGAGCACGGCGAACGGATTGGCATGCACGCCCGCGACGATCGCGGCCACCTCTTCATCGAAGATGCGGAAATCCTTGACCTTGGCTGGCTTCTTGGCGGCATTGTCTGCCGCCGCGTTTGCGTCAGGCGTGGCGCCTCCGTTCGCATCTGCTTCCGACTTTACCGTCCTGCGATCGGCCTTGCCCGCCTCGATACTCATCCCGCCCTCCAGATTTCCTTGGCATATTGCCGGATTGTCCGATCAGAGGAAAACCATCCCATGCGCGCTGTGTTCCGGATTGTTTTTGCATACCAGCTTTTTTCATTCTCCCAGGTGCGATCAATCTCGCGCTGGGCCTTGGTATAGGCATCGAAATCACCCGCCACCATGAACCAGTCGTGCTGGTAGAGGCCGTCGACGAGGCTGGCGAAGCGGGTTGGGTCATCGGGCGAGAAGACGCCCGAAGCAATGGCGTGCAGTGCTTGCGACAGGTCGCGCGAGCCTTCGATGATGGCCCGCGGATTGTGGCCTTCGGCGCGTGCCGCGGCGACTTGTTCTGCGGTCATGCCAAAAATCTGGATATTGTCTGCGCCGACGTAGTCACGCATTTCGACATTGGCGCCATCGAGCGTGCCGATGGTGAGCGCGCCGTTGAGGCCGAACTTCATGTTGCCGGTGCCGGAGGCTTCCATGCCGGCGGTCGAGATCTGTTCGGAAAGGTCGGCCGCAGGCACGAGCACTTCGGCGAGCGAGACATTGTAGTTCGGCACGAAGACGACTTTGAGCAGGCCACGCACCGCGGGGTCGGAATTGACGACACGGGCGACGTCATTGGCGAGCTTGATGATCAGCTTGGCGTTGTGATAGCTCGGCGCCGCCTTGCCGGCGAAGATTTTCACCCGCGGCACCCAGTCCTGCTCGGGACGGGAGCGCATCTGGTCGTAGAGCGACACGGCCTCGATGATGTTGAGGAACTGACGCTTATATTCGTGGATGCGCTTGACCTGGATGTCGAACATGGCCGACGGGTCAAGCTTCAAGCCCATACGGCTCTGGATGAGCTGGGCGAGGCGGACCTTGTTGTCGCGCTTGACGGCGGCGAACTTCTTCTGGAATTCGGCGTCTTCGGCGAAGGCATTGAGGCTCTGCAGTGCCTCGGTATCGTCGAGGAACTTGTCGCCGATCGTTTCGCGCAGCAGCTTGACCAAGCTAGGATTGCACTGGTTGAGCCAGCGGCGGGGGGTGATGCCGTTGGTCTTGTTGTTGATGCGGTCCGGATAGAGCCGGTGCAGGTCGGCGAACACCGTGACCTTCATCAGGTCGGTATGCAGTGCCGAAACGCCGTTGATCGAGTGCGAGCCGATGAAGGCGAGATTGCCCATGCGCACGCGGCGGTCGCCGCTTTCGTCGATCAGCGAGATGGCACGAATCTGCGGATCGCTGAAATTCTTGGCCTTGCGGGCTTCGAGCAGCACTTTGGCATTGATGCCGTAGATGATCTGCATATGGCGCGGCAGCAGGCGCTCGAACAGCGGCACCGGCCAGGTTTCCAGTGCTTCCGGCAGGAGCGTATGGTTGGTGTAGGAGACCGTCTTGTGGGTAATTTCCCAGGCTGCATCGAATTCGAAGCCGTGGACGTCGCAGAGAAGGCGCATCAGTTCAGCGACGGAGACGGCCGGATGTGTGTCGTTGAGCTGGATCGCAACCTTTTCGTGGAGGTTTTCCAGCGTGTTGTATTGCTGGCGATGGCGGCGGAGGATGTCCTGCAGCGAGGCCGAGGAGAAGAAGAATTCCTGCCGGAGCCTGAGTTCCTGGCCGGCGGGCGTTGCGTCGGCGGGGTAGAGCACGCGCGCCAGGCTCTCGGCCTTGTTGCTTTCGCGCAGCGCGCCGATATGGTCGCCGGCATTGAAGGCGGCGAGCAGGATCGGGTCGATCGGCTGGGCCGTCCAGAGGCGCAGCGTGTTGACGCGATTGCCGCGCCAGCCGACGATCGGCGTGTCATAGGCCATGGCGATGACGCGCTCGGCCGGCTTCCAGACGTAACGAGCCTCGCCATCCTGAGCGAGCACGGATTCGACGGCGCCGCCGAAGCCGACTTCATAGGCGCTTTCGCGGCGCTCGAACTCCCAGGGATTGCCGTGGGCAAGCCAGGTTTCCGGCAGTTCCACCTGCCAGCCGTCAGCGATCTGCTGGCGGAACAGGCCGTGGACATAGCGGATGCCATAGCCATAGGCGGGGATATCCGTCGTCGCCATCGATTCCATGAAGCAGGCGGCGAGGCGGCCGAGACCGCCATTGCCGAGTGCTGCGTCGGGTTCAAGCGCCGCGACGACGTCGAAGTCGACGCCGAGCATTTTCAGCGCTTCACGCAGTTCGTCCATCAGGCCGAGATTGGAAACAGCGTCGCGCGTCAGCCGGCCGATCAGGAATTCCAGCGAGAGATAGTAGACACGCTTGCCCTCGCTCTCATACGTGCGGCGGGTGGACTCCATCCAGCGGTCGATCACCCGGTCGCGAATGACCAGGATGGCAGCGGTCAGCCAATCATGCGGCTTGGCCACGGTGGCATCCTTGCCAATGCGGTAGGTCAGGCGCTCGACAATGTCTTCGGCCAGGGTCGCGGGATCGGACAGTCTTTCCGGCGGCTTCGGGATTTCGACTTTCTCTGCAGAGGTTTTCATTGTGAGCTCAATTACTTCGGGGGTTGACGATCGGCGGGCACGCTGGACAAATCGCCACCGCGTCTCGCGAGATTTGCACCGTTCAAAAAGACATGCAACGGTTTATTCCATCCACCGCTGAAAACAGAGCTATGGCGAAATCGTGACACTTCGATGAACCGGCGCCAAAACTGCACGCGCCAAACCTCCCGAACGCTCCCAGGGAGTCATATTAGGCATTTAATCGATTTAGGATCAATATGGATTCAAAAAAATACCGCCGGCTATGAAACCGGCGGTTCAAGGTCGTTGGGACAGGCTCGGGGAGGTAGGAGTGTTATTGGGTCAGGCGTGTTGCCGTCTCGGTGGCGCGCTCGCCGATATATTCGAAGGCGGCGTTGATATCGTCGGCGTTTTCGGCGGCGAAATAATGCGAGCTGGTCGTGGCGCAGTAGCTCAGCAGCGCTTTGCCCCGTGTCGGCGCCATGAAGGCGATCGTATAGACTTCTATGCCATTGGTGCGGGCAAGATCGCACCACTTCTTAGTCTCGGTGTCGGCCGAGTCATAGTTGTTGTCGCCGTCGGTCATGAAGACGATGTATTTCGACGGCACCTGGCCGTTCTTGTTGAGGTGTGCGGTGTTCTCCGATGCGGCCACGAGCGACTGGTATGCCGTCTTGAAGGCGAGGCCGGAATCGGTGCCGCCGTCGGCAGTCAGCTTGCTGATATAGGTTTTCGTGGCCGTCTCGCCCCAGGCGAGCGTGCTGGGTGTCTGCATTGCGGTATTGTAAGAGGCCGCGGCGGTGCGGACGAGGGTTGTCGCCGGATCGGCGGTGGCAAGCTGGTTCATCAGGTTGGTCGCCGCCATCCGGAGCGCGGTGATCTTGTCGTAGTAAGTGTAGCAGGTATAGGTCTTGCGGCCATAGCGGCAGGTATAGCTGCCGGAGACGGTATTGGTATATTCCGCCATCGAGCCGGAGCGGTCGAGCACAAGGTACATCGACAGCGCATTCTTGCTGGCCGTCGTCGATTCCGTCGAACTGGTCACCGTCAGCCGGCCGCCGGTCTGGCCGAGAAAGGCCGACAGCGTCGAATATTGCACGTCATAGCAGGTCTGCACCGTGACATCGTATTTCTTGGCCGTGCCGACCGTCGTCTGGTCGTTGACGGTCACATGCGTGCAGCTTGAAAAGTTGAACGGGTTGGTCTTTTCCTTGTCCGGATTGTCCATGTGGTTGGACATCTGGCCGGTGATGAAATCCGCGGCAAGCGTCTTCGCCTGGTCGTCGGTAATGCCCTTGTTGGCGAGCGCCGACGCGGCGGCCAGGGCCGCGGCATCGGCGGCGTTCTGCAGCGCCGCCTTGGTGGCGATCATCTTCGACATATCCAGCGCCAGTCCTCCCGCAGCCAGCCCGACCGGCAGGATCAGTGCCGCCATGAGCGAAAGGTTGCCAGCCTTGTTACGGAGGAAACGGCATAGAGATGACGTACGTGATGTCATGGCGGCCACTCGGAGGAAGGGTTGACTTCTAATATTTTGAGAAGAAGTTAACAGCGATGTGTTCGAATTAAGTTTCTGAAAAGACTTCGATTTAACGAAAGTTTAGTGTTAAAATTTCTCGTTGGAAGTTACACTTTTTTCAGACTTTCGCGTGGCCGCACGAAAGAATTGCCGGAAACTATGTCTCCGACTGCTCCTAATACGCGCGAGACGCGAAAAGGTTCCCTATGCCGTGTAAAAAAAATAATCAGGCCTTGACGGGGACGACGTCGACGGCTTGGTCGGTCGTGTGACTGCCGTAACTTTTCAATATCCCGATGACCGGAGCGACGTCAGAATAGTCGCGGCCGTAGCCGACGCGGATATGGTCGCTGCCGGCCATGATATTATTGGTCGGGTCCCATTCCATCCAGCCGCCCGCCTGGCCGCACCAGACGCGCACCCAGGCATGCATGGCGTCGGCACCTTCGAGCCGCTCCTTGCCGGGCGGCGGGATGGTGCGCAGATAACCACTGACATAGCCGGCGGGAATGCCCACCGAGCGCAGGCCGAGGATCATGATATGGGCAAAATCCTGGCAGACGCCCTTCTTCAGTTTGAAGGCCTCGCCCGCTGGCGTGTCGACCTTGGTGGCGCCGGGCACATAGGTGAATTGCTTGTTGATCCGCTGGCAGATGACGGTCGCGGCTTCGCGGACCGATATATCAGGCTTGAACATTGTGCGCACCCAGTCGCCGATGTCGCGCGAGGCGGGAAGCCTGGGGCTGTCGCCGAGGAAATGATGCGGCGCTTCGGGACCTAGTGACCAGCAGTCGGTCACCTCATCGCCGATCTTGCCGACGCGTGGGGAAGAATCCGCCTGGGGCGAGGCATTTTCAACCTGCACACGCGCCTGCATGCGGATCTCGAATTCGTCGAGCGGATTGCGGAAAGTGATGGCTGTGGCGGGATTGTTGAAAAAATCGGCGAAATYGGTGCGCTCGTCAGGGCCTGGTCCGAAGGCTACCGTGCCGGCGATCAGGCGCTGGCCCTTGTCCAGCGTCAGCGGCAGCACGCGCACGATCTGCCGTGCCCCGGATGCGGCGACCTCGTAACTGTAGCTGATTTTCATCGAAACGTCGTAGAGCATGTCTGAAGGCTCTAACCGATATAGGTGCGGGCGAGAAGGTCGGAAAAGTTTTCCATGTCGGCTTCGAGCCGGTCATAAAGGTCGACAGTCATGCTTTCTGGTGTCATCAGCGCCAGCGTCGAGTAGAGGCGCAACGCCTCGCGGTAGAAGGGCGACATCTGGCCCTGGACGATCGCGTTGGGCAATTGCTCGACTTCTGCCTTGATCTCGTTGAGCTGGTAGAGGACCGAGCGCGGATTGAGCGAATCGAGCGCCAGCAGGTCGGTCACGGTCAGCCGCGCCGTTGCCACGTTGTAGCGGCGGCGATGGGTCATGACGCTGTCGCCGATCTCAATCAGCATGTCGAGCGCGCCGTCGGGCGCATCGGAGCCGGAAAAATGGCCGAGCAGCCGCGACATATGCAGGCCGCGCTCCAGGTGGCGGCCGATCGACAGGAAACGCCAACCGGTGAACCGATACATGTTTTCATGTACCAGACCGGCGAAGCCGGCCAATTTGCGCAGCAGCACGGTCATGGCGCCGGTGGCGTCGTCGCCGGGCTGCACCTTCTCGCGGAATTCGCGCGTGGTCTTGGCTAGGTCGTTGAGCGCCAGCCAGCCGTCGGCGGAGAACCGGTCGCGTATGTTGGAGGCGGAATAAAGGGCGCTGGAAATGTTGCGCATCAGGCTTTCCGGCACGACTTCCTTGGTGTCGATGTCGAGCTGGGCGAGATAGGCCGAGAACTTGGCGAGCAGCGGCTGCTTGCGGTCGGCATATTCAGCGAAGCGGCCGTGCCAGGCGCGCAGGATGCGAAGCGCTCCTTCGCCCCGCTCGATATAGCGGCCGAGCCAGAAGAGATTATCGGCGGCGCGGCTCGGCAGGCTGCCCGGCATGTTGCGGGTGAAGCTCTCCTCCGGCGGCAGGAGTGTCGACCATTTCACCGGCTTGTCGGAAACGATCCAGACATCGGCGACTGCGCCGCCCTTCTGCATGGCGATCGCGGAGACATCCTCGCTGGCGCCGATGCGAGCGAAGCCGCCGGGCATGATCTGCCAGCCGTCGCGGCTGCGGGCGGCGAAGACGCGCAGGCTCATCGGCCGCGGCGACAGTTTACCGTCGACAAAGGCCGGCGTGGTCGAGAGTTTTACGATCTCCTGGCCGACCAGCCGGCTGCCCTCCTGGTTCAGGCGCTTGAGGAAATCCTTGTCCTTCTCGGCCAGCACCGTGCCGAGTTGCGATTCCTGTTCGTCGAAGAAGGCAAGGCTGGAAAAGGCCGGTCCGATGATCATCCGGTCGAGATTCTTGGCGACATGTTCGCGCTCGGCCTTCTGGCCACACCACCAGGTGGCGATCGAGGGCAATTTCAGGTCCTCGTTCATAAGCCGGCGACAGATGGCAGGCATGAAGGCGAGCAGGGCGCGGGTTTCGAGAATGCCGGTGCCGATCGCATTGACGACCGTGACGCTCTCGGCCCTGAGCGCCTGGACGAGGCCGGGCGTGCCGATCTGCGAACGCTGGTTGAGTTCGAGCGGATCGGCATATTCCGCGTCGAGGCGACGCCAGAGCACGCTGACCGGCTTGAGACCGGCGACGGTGCGGACCATGACCTGGTTGTTGACGACAGTCAGGTCCTCGCCTTCGAGCAGCATGAAGCCGAGATAGCGGGCGATATAGGCATGCTCGAAATAGGTTTCGTTGGCCGGACCCGGCGACAGGATGGCGATGCGGTCGTCTGAATGCGTCTTGCGGGCCTGCAGGGCGTCACGGAAGGCGCCGAAGAAGGCGGCAAGCCGGTGGACATGGATTTCAGCATAGACATCGGAATAGGCGCGCGTGGTGGCGACCCGGTTTTCTAGCGCAAAGCCGGCGCCCGACGGCGCCTGCGTCCGGTCGGACAGCACCCACCAGTCGCCATCCGGCCCGCGGCCGATTTCAAAGGCAATGAAATGCAGGAAATGGCCGCTATCAGCCGGTTTCAGGCCGACGACGGGCCGGAGATATTCAGGATTGGAGGCGAGAAGGGAGGCAGGGAGGAAGCCTTCCTGCACCAGCCGATTGTCGGAATAGATGTCGGCGACCAGGCGTTCCAGCAGTTCGGCGCGCTGAACGAGGCCCTCGGAGAGTTTTTGCCATTCCGCGCCGTCGATCAGCACCGGCACGTGGCTCAGCGGCCAGGAACGCTCGGCATTGGAGGCGCCGCCGCCATAGGCGCGATAGAAGACCCCGGCATCGCGCAGATAGCGGTCAGCCTTGTCCATGCGATTTTCGCGATCTTCGGCATCCATGGCGGAGAAGCGCTCGACGAAATGCCGCCAGACGGGACGCACTTGTCCATCCGGGCCGAGCATCTCGTCGGCCGCGCCTGCCAGTGGCTTGTAATCGAGCCCTGGTTTCTTCCCCGAAACGGTGTCGCGCTTGCCGCTTACCCCCGTCAATTCACACCCCTGGCGGCCGCCTAAGATCGAGCGTCAGCGGGAATTCCGCATTAGGAGCCTCGGGCCGGAGCGGGTAGCGCCCGGCTGTATAGCCCCAAGGTTCGAAGCGCGAGAGCCGCCGCGCCTGCGCTTCATTGCCGTTGACTGGAAATGTTTCATAATTGCGTCCGCCCGGATGAGCAACATGATAGATGCAGCCACCAACAGCCTTTCCTGTCCATGTGTCGTAAATGTCGAAGGTGAGCGGCGTGTTGACCGGCAGCGTCGGATGGAAGCCGGAGGCCGGGTGCCAGGCCTTGAAGCGGACGCCCGCCACAGCCGGGCCGCCGGCTTTTGTCTTCTGCAGCGGTACGGGTCGGCCATTGCAGGTCACGGTGTAGCGTTCGGGATTGCCGGTATCGAGCTTGACCTGCAGCCGCTCGATCGAGGAATCGACGAAACGCGCCGTGCCGCCGATGGCGCCGGTTTCGCCCGTCACATGCCAAGGTTCAAGTGCCTGGCGAAGCTCGAGCTTCGTGCCGTCGAAATCGACCTCGCCGTAGAAGGGGAAGCGGAATTCGAGCTGCGCTTCGAACCATTCCGGCCGCAGTTCGAAACCGTGGCTCCTGAGGTCGTCGAGCACGTCGAGAAAATCCTGCCAGACATAGTGCGGCAGCATGAATCGATCATGCAGGGTCGTGCCCCAGCGGGTGAACCTGCCGTCAACGGGCGCTTTCCAGAAGCGGGCGATCAGCGCCCTGACAAGAAGCTGCTGGGCAAGGCTCATGCGCGCATCCGGCGGCATTTCGAAGCCGCGAAATTCGACCAGGCCAAGCCGGCCGGTCGGGCCATCGGGCGAGAACAGTTTGTCGATGCAGATTTCCGAACGGTGGGTGTTGCCGGTGGAATCGACAAGCAAGTTGCGGAACAGGCGGTCGACGAGCCAGGGCAGGGGCGCCATGCCCTTGCCGGGCGCCGGCACCTGCGACATGGCGATTTCGAGTTCATAGAGACCGTCGTGGCGGGCTTCGTCGATGCGCGGCGCCTGGCTGGTCGGGCCGATGAACAGGCCGGAGAACAGATAGGACAGCGACGGATGCCGCTGCCAGTAGAGCACGATGCTCTTCAGCAGATCCGGCCGGCGCAGGAACGGGCTGTCGTTGGGATTGATGCCGCCGACCACGACATGGTTGCCGCCGCCGGTGCCGGTATGGCGGCCGTCGATCATGAATTTTTCCGCGCCGAGGCGCGATTGGCGGGCCTCCTCATAGATCGCGGTGGTGATGTCGACGCATTCCTTCCAGCTCGTCGCCGGGTGGATGTTGACCTCGATGACGCCGGGATCGGGAGCGACGCGGATGACGTTCAGCCGCTCGTCATGCGGCGGCGCATAGCCTTCGATATGCACCGGCAGGCCGAGCGCCGCTGCGGCACGTTCGGCCGAGGCGATGAGATCGAGATAATCTTCCAGCGACACGGTCGGCGGCATGAAGATGCAAAGCCGGCCGTCGCGCGGCTCGATGGAGATCGCTGTCCTGACGCGTCCGCCGATCTCTTCATAGGATTGCGGCGTCTGGACCTGCCGGTCGATCGATGCCCGAAAGGAATGGGCATCGAGTATGCGCCCCTTGTCGGCGCTGAAATCCGGCAGCGGAGGCCGCTCGACCGTAGGGTCGGTCGGGTTGATATAGGGATACCAGGCGGGTGGTATATAGGGCAGGGAATTGAGCGGCAGGCGGAAGCCGACGGGAGAATCGCCGGGAACCAGGTAAATGCGACCACGACGGGTGTTCCACTTTTCGCTGACCCAGATCCGGCCGCTGGCACGCGCATTCCAGGCCTGCACCGGCAGAACATAACCGGTCGGATCGTTCAATCCTCGCGAAAAGACCTTGGCAATGCGCGTCCGTTCTTCAAGATCCTTCAGCTTGGAATTGGCGGGATCGACATTTTCCGGCAGGCTGGCTTCCTTGATGATCCATTCGGCCGGATCTTCGAAGGCAGGGGCTACGTTTTCCGCTGGGATGTCGAGCTCGACTGCGATTGCCGCCAGTAATCGCCCGGCATCTTCCTGTGTCACCTTGTAGTCTGCCTTCTCGACCGCGATCAGTGTCTGATCGCGCCAGACCGGCAGGCCGTCGCGCCGCCAGTAGAGCGAGAAGGTCCAGCGCGGCAGGCTTTCGCCTGGATACCATTTGCCCTGTCCGTAGTGAAGAAAACCACCCGGCGCGAAGCGGTCGCGCAGCCGGCGAATCAGCGTATCGGCCAGACCGCGCTTTTGCGGGCCGACGGCGGCAGTGTTCCATTCGTCGGACTGGAAATCGTCGATCGAGACGAAGGTCGGTTCGCCGCCCATGGTCAGGCGCACGTCCTCGGCCTTGAGATAGGCGTCGACCTCTTCGCCCAGTGCATCGAGCTGTTCCCAGCTGTCCTGCGGGAACGGTTTGGTGATGCGTGGATGTTCGGAGACACGCGTAACCTTCATGTCGAAGGCGAATTCGGTTTGTGCCTTGCCCGAGAAGCCGCCGGAGATCGGCGCGGCATTCTTGTAATGCGGCGTGGCAGCAAGCGGGATGTGGCTCTCGCCGGTCAGGAGGCCCGAGGTTGGGTCGAGACCGACCCAGCCGGCGCCGGGAAGATAGACCTCGCACCAGGCATGCAGGTCGGTGAAGTCGACCTCGGTGCCGGACGGGCCGTCGAGCGCCTTGAGGTCCGGGGCAAGCTGGATCAGGTAGCCTGAGACGAAGCGGGCGGCGAAGCCCAGATGACGGAGGATCTGCACCAGCAGCCAGCCGGAATCGCGGCAGGAGCCGAGCGCGGAGAGAAGCGTCTCTTCCGGCGTCTGCACGCCGGGCTCCAAGCGGATGACATAGCCGACCCGTTGCTGAAGCTTTGCGTTGAGATCGACGACGAGATCGACGGTCTTACGCGGCGTGCGATCGAAGGCATCGAGAAGAGCTTGCAGTTCCGGGCCCGCCGGCTCCGGCGTCCGATAGATCGATAGGTCTTCCTTCAGCTCTTCCGGATAGTTGAACGGCCAGATTTCCGCCGATTCCTCGACGAAGAAATCGAAGGGATTGTAGACCGTCATGTCGGCAATCAGATCGACCTCGATCTTGAATTCCGTCACCGGCTCGGGGAAGACGAAGCGGGCGAGATAATTGCCGTAGGGGTCCTGCTGCAGATTGACGAAGTGAGTGTCGGGCGTGACCTTGAGCGAGTGGCTGAGAACCTTGGTCTTGGAGTGTGCTGCCGGCTTGAGGCGGATGATCTGCGGGCTCAGTATGACCGGATTGTCGTATTTATAATGGGTCAGATGGTAGATGCTGGCTTTGATGGTCATGCGGTTTGCCCGTTCCCCTGTTATTGCTGCGAGTTTGTGCAATGCAAACGGGGAAAGCAAGCGGCATTTGACGTAAAGGGCTATACCAGGCCACGACGGTCGGCTTCGATGGCGGCTTCGGCACGGCTCGACACGTTGAGCTTGCGATAGATCGCCTTGATGTGGGTGGCGCAGGTGTTCTGCGAGAAGCCGAGGATGCCGGCGATTTCAGCGGCAGTCAGTCCCTTGCCGAGCAATCTCAACACCTCGAGTTCGCGATTGGTGAGGTTTCCGGCGGATGCTGGGCCGATATCGGGCCGGGCAGTTGGATTCGATGCCCGGAAATAGGCGAGGATGCGGTGGGCGATCCGCGGCGAGATCGGCGGCTCGTTGCGGTCGATGCGCTTGAGCTGCTCGATCAGATGTGCCGTCTTGGGGCTCTTCAGGATATAGCCCATTGCGCCGGCGGACAGCGCGTCGAAGAGATTGGCGTCGTCATCGGCGCTGGTGAGCATGATCGGCATGGTGCCGGGCAGGTATATGGACATCCGCCGGACCAGGTCGATGCCGTTGCCGTCGGGCAGCGCAATATCGGTGAGGGCGACATCGAAATCGCGCCTGACGTCGTTGCGGCCGAAAAGCAGCCGCTGCGCTTCGGCAAAGGTCCCCACCGCGGTGACATTCGCGCCGGCGAGAGCGCTCTTCAGGCTCTCGGCGATCCAGGCGCGCGTCTCCCGGTTGTTCTCGACGACGAGGAGGCGGCAATGGCTGAGCGCGGGTACAAGCAAATTCGTCATAAAGTTGCACTTCGCGGAGGAGGCAGCGAGATTGGCAACAGGAAGCGGCTGCCGTGGCGCCTCCCGAGCGTTGGCACATGTTAGCTTTGCATGTTCAAATGTGTAAACTCTCGAAACCGCTAGGTTTGGCCAACATTCATCGTGTTTCCGGCGTGTTTCGCATACGTCGATCTCCTTACATTGAAAGCATTTTTCCCTTGGTGTAAAAAAGAGGCAGGGGCGGCGCGACAATCCCGGCGCATGCAACAGGGGGCGCTCACGGTGATGATAAAACAGATAATGCGCCTCGCCGGCGGGGCGCTTGAGGCGGATACGGCCGAGGAAGCGAGCGCCCGGTTTTTCGAGGCGGCGCGGCGCGTCGGCGCGACCTATTTGCAGACCCGGCTCTACCGCCGGCCGATGGCGCGGCTGACGTCGCAGGCCCATTGGGCTGCCGGCGGTTTCATCAAGCGCATCTCGCCTGCGACATGGCCTGGAAGTGCTGCGTTCAACTATATCTGTTTCGACTGCAATCCGCTGCTTAGCGCCATTCGCGAGAATCGGACGCGTTATCGCTTCTCGGACTTTGCCCCGCATGATGATCGTGTGTTCAAGGACTATTGGGATGCGATGGGCGAGGCCGGTATCGCCGACGCGCTTTGCGCCACCTCCTACGGCGCCAAGGGTGTGATCACGTCGCTGCATCTCGGATTTGGCGACCGCGACATTGATGCGCAAACCGCGCGGGTGGCGCAGATGGCGGGGTTGCTGCTCACCGAGCGGCTGATGGAGTTTGCCGGCGGGTTGGAGGACGATTTGCCGGAGCTTTCTCCCCGGGAACGCGACTGCCTCGCCTATGTGGCGGATGGCAAGCGGGACAGCGATATCGCCGACTTGCTCGGGATCAGCGACACGACTGTGCGCTTCCATGTCGACAATGCCCGCAGGAAGCTCGGCGCAATCAACCGGCCGCAGGCCGTCGCTCGTTTGGCGAACAGGGGTGCGCTTTAACCTCCGGGGCGTCAGAAGCCAGGATCGCGATGTACCTCACGTCCCGCAAGCAGGGTGAGCAATACCTGCGTGGCGCCGATGTTGTAGGCGTCGCAGGTCAGGATATCGCGGTCGAGCACGATCAGGTCGGCATATTTGCCGACCGAGAGGGAGCCGGTATCGGCGATGCGCCAGGCGGCTGCAGCAGCGAAGGTGGTGTAGCCCTTCAACGCTTCTTCGCGCGTCATGCGCTGTTCCGGCAGGAAGATCGGATGCGTGCTGGGCCGGGCCGGTGGCTGGCGGGTGATCGCCGTTTCCATGATCTCGAAGGGATTGAGCGTCGACACACCCCAATCCGACGACAGCGCGTAGCCGGCGCCGGCATCGATGAGCGAGCGGAAGGCATACATCCATTTGCCGCGTGCCGTGCCGACCATCGGCAAAGCGACATCGGTGACAGAGGGCTCGTGCCGCGCCCAGAGCGCCTGGATGTTGGCCATGGCGCCGAGTTTGTGGAAACGCTTGATGTCATCGGGGTCGATGCACTGGACATGGGCGAGTTGATGCAGGCTCGGCCAGGGGCCATTGGCATTGCGGGCGGCTTCGAGGCCGTCGAGGGCAGCGCGAACCGCCATGTCGCCGATCACATGAACATGGATCTGGAAACGGGCGGCGTCGAAGGCGGTGAAAAGCTCCAAGATCTGCGGATGCGAGAACATCAGCGGCGCATTGCCGCCGATGGCGTCGGAATAGTCGGAGATCATGGCGCCGGTGCGGTTTTCCAGAACGCCGTCGAGGAAGAACTTTGCCGAATGGATGTGAAACATCTCGGAACGATGTTTTGCACGCAGGGCTGATACCCGGGCGAGTGCCGCATTGGTCGCCTCGAAGGGTTCGACCTTGGCGGTGGCGCGGACACGCACGGTCAATTCACCACGCGCTTCCATGCCGGCATAGACGCGGGCATGGCGTTCGCCGACCGAGGCGTCGAGCACTCCGGTAATGCCGTGGCGATTGGCGAGCGCCTGGGCGAACCGGATGCCATCGGCATAGTCTTCGTCGGAAAGCTCAGGCATGCGCTCGCGTGCCCAGTCGAGCGCATCTTCGTGCAGCATGCCGGTCGGGACGCCCTTGTCGTCGCGGACGAAATGGCCGTTGAACGGGTCCTCGATGCCCTTGACGAGGCCAAGCAACTCGCAGGCTTTCGAGTTGAGGCAGGCATTGTGGCCGTCGGAGGCGAGAATGAAGGACGGGCGATCCGGCACGGCGCGGTCGAGCACCTCGCGGGTCAGGTTGGTGTCGGTGAAGATGCCGGTATACCAGCCGACGCCATTGACCCAGTCGCCGGCATGCGTATCGCCGAATGCTTTCAACGCCGCGACCATCTCGTCGACAGTGCGCGGGGCTTCGAGATTGGCGTTGTGGGCGAAGGCCTGGCCGCTATCCTGCAGGTGGATGTGCGTATCCTGGAAACCGGGCAGAACCATGCGGCCGCCGGCGTCGATGATCTCGGTGCTGGAGGTGGCAAGGCGCTTGATCTCCGCATCCGTCCCCAACGCCATCACACGACCATCGCGGACCGCCAGCGCTTCGACGCGCGGCGCCAGTGGATCCATGGTGACGATATTGCCGTTGAGGACGATCAGGTCTGCTGCGGGCATGATGGTTTCCGGTTCAGAGCAGGGCTATAGGGGAACCATGTGGCGGATGGCGGCATCATCGTGCATGTCGTCACTCGTTCGCCGCCGTTGCCAGATGGATATCCCTTTCCCGTCGCCGGTCGGCGCGCGCCATGATCACGCCGGCAATGGCCACGCAAATGCCGACGAAGATGATGATGATGGTTGCCAGCGCATTGATATCAGGCGTGACACCGAGGCGCACCTTGCTCCAGATCAGGATCGGCAGTGTCGTCGAGCCGGGACCGGTGGTGAACGAGGTGATGACGACATCGTCGAGCGAGATAGTGAAGGCAAGCAGCCAGCCGGACATGATCGCCGGGAAAATGATCGGTAGCGTCACGTCCTTCAGCACCTGCCAGGGCCGCGAACCCAGATCCATCGCCGCTTCCTCAATCGAAATATCGACGCTTGTCAGACGCGACTGGATGATGGTCGCCACATAGGTCATCGAGAAGGTGATGTGGGCGACGGTGACGGTGGTGAAACCGCGCTTGCCCGGCCAGCCGATCCATTGGCCCATGAGGATGAACAGCATCAGCATGGAAATGCCGGTGATGACTTCCGGCATGATCAGCGGCGCGGTGACGAAGCCGGAGAACAGGGTCTTGCCGCGAAAGCGTCCGAAGCGGGCAAGCGTGATGCCGGCCATGGTGCCGAGGATCGTCGCTACTGTCGCGCTGGTCAGCGCGATTTCCAGCGACAGGATCGCGGCATTCATGATCTGCTGATTGGCGAACAGCTTTCCATACCATTCGGTCGAGAAGCCGCCCCAGACGGTGGCGAGCCGCGACTTGTTGAACGAAAAGAAGATCATCGAGAAGATCGGGATGTAGAAGAAGGCGAAGCCGAAGGCCAGGCAGCTCATCAGGAAGGTGTGGCGCTGTTTCATGATCAGTTGTTGTCCTTCGCCTGCGCCTTGGCCTCGAAATGCGTGTAGAGCATCATCGGGATCACCAGCAGGATCAGCAGCGCCACGGCGACGGCAGCGGCCATCGGCCAGTCGCGCGCCGAGGAGAATTCGTCGGAGATGACGCGGCCGATCATCGGGTCGTAGGCATTGCCGACCAGACTTGGGATGACGAGTTCGCCGGAGGCGGGGATGAAGACGAGCAGGCCGCCGGCGATGATGCCGGGCACCGAGAGCGGCAGGGTGATGTCGATGAACACCTGGTAGCGTTTCGAGCCGAGGTCCATCGCCGCCTCGTTGAGCGTCATGTCGAGCTTTTCGAGATTGGCGTAGAGCGGCAGGATCATGAAGGGCAGGTAGGAATAGACCATGACCAGCACGACGGCGAAATTGGTGTTCATCATCGGAATGCTGGTCAGCGCCCAGTCGGCCGGCACGATGAAATTCCAGATGGTGGTCAGGCCGTGATTGAACCAGCTGTTGGACCCCATCAGGCCCATCCAGGCATAGACGCGCAGAAGGAACGAGGTCCAGAACGGCAGGATCACCAGGATCAGCAGGAAATTGCGCCAGGTGCGGCTGACGCGGGTGAGGCCCAGCGCCATCGGATAGCCGATCAGCAGGCAGAAGAAGGTGGCGACGGCGGCGTTGAACACCGAGATCAGGTAGGCGCGGATATAGAGCGTGTCGGTGAACAGGCGCTCGTAGCCTTCCCAGAAGATATAAGGCCAGCCGGGCTTGTACATCAGTGGCGGCGAGGCCGGCGCGGTCTTGGCGAGGCTGATGCCGACAACGATGACGAAGGGCAGGAAGCAGAACAGCGTCAGCCAGATATAAGGTGTGCCGATGATGACCTGGCGCCAGCCGCGGCCGTTGAACCATTGGGAGAGGCGGGTCATGGGTGGGCACCTGCTTCGATCGGCTGTCGGCGTGTGCGGCTACCCCCCTCTGGCCTGCCGGCCATCTCCCCCTCAAGGGGGGAGATTGGCAAGTGGCGTGCACTCTGCCCAAAGTCAGTGTCGAGTGCTGCGCGCTGTGACGGAAGAGGGAGGCTAAGCCGTGCCCCATCCAATCTCCCCCCTTGAGGGGGAGATGCCCGGCAGGGCAGAGGGGGGTGAACCCGGAATGCAGATATTTCCATCCTCCTCACTCCTGCAACAGAATCACGGAGGACGGCTCGAACGACAGCCACACTTTGTCTTCCCATTGCGCGACGCGTTCGCTTTCGGCGGCGCGGCGGGAGTTGACGTTGTTGACGGCGACCACGGTGCCGGTGTCGAGCTTGATGCGGTAAAGCGAATCCTTGCCGAAATAGCCGAGGTCCTCGACCGTTCCCGGGATGGCGTTCATGCCGGCGGGCGGCGGCTCGCGGGTGATGTGGATCTTTTCCGGCCGCACCGCGACCTTGACCGTCTGGCCGGCGCTCATGCCTTCGGGAAGCGGTGCGGTGACGGTGGCGCCGAGCAGGGGCACCTCGACACTCGCCACGCCATTGGCCGTCTTCACCTGGCCGTCATACATGTTGATCGAGCCGATGAAGCCGGCGACGAAGCTGGAACTGGGATATTCGTAGACCTCGGTCGCGGTGCCGATCTGGCGGACGATGCCGCGGTCCATGACGGCGATGCGGGTGGCGAGCGTCATCGCCTCTTCCTGGTCGTGGGTGACGACGACGAAGGTGATGCCGGTCTTGTATTGGATATTGGCGATCTCGAACTGGGTGTGCTCACGCAGCTTCTTGTCGAGCGCGCCGAGCGGTTCGTCGAGCAGCAGCAGTTTCGGGTGCTTGGCAAGCGAGCGGGCGAGCGCCACGCGCTGGCGCTGGCCGCCGGAAAGCTGGTGCGGCTTGCGGTGGCCGAGATCGGAAAGCTGCACCAGGCTCAGCATTTCCTTGACCCGGTCCTTGCGCTGGGCGTCGGTCATGTTGTCGTGCTTGAGGCCATAGGCGACGTTCTTCTCCACCGTCATATGCGGGAAGAGGGCGTAGGACTGGAACATCATGTTGATCGGCCGCTCGTATGGCGGCACATTGGTCATGTCCTTGCCGTCGATATAGATCTTGCCGGCGGTCGGGGTCTCGAAGCCGGCGAGCATGCGGAGCAGCGTGGTCTTGCCGCAGCCGGAGCCGCCGAGCAGGGCGAAAAGTTCGCCCTTGCCGATGTCGATGGAGACATTCTTCACCGCAGGCAGGCCGGCGAAGGTTTTGGTTACATTCTCGATCCTGACAAAGTCAGGCTGCGTGGTCTTGACGGCCTGCTGTTGGGCTTGGTTCATCATATCTCTCTGGTTGGCGGAAATCGGAGTGCCGGGCGATCGCTCAGCCGGATTTCACGTCGGTCCAGACGCGGGTATAGGCGCGTTCCTGTTCTTCGGTCGGCGCCGTCGGCGTGTAGAGACGGCCCATCACTTCCTTGTCTGGATAGACGGCCGGGTTGGACGCGATCTTCTTGTCGATGAAGGGCAGAGCCTTGAGATTGGCATTGGCATAGTTGGTGAGGTTGGTGCACTTGGCGATCACCTCGGGGTCCATCAGGTAGTTGATGAACTTGTGGGCATTGTCGAGATTGGCGGAATCCGACGGGATGGCCCAGAGATCGACCCAGGCAGGCGCCCCGGTCTTCGGCACATAGTAGGCGAGGTTGATCTTGACCCCAGCGTCGGCGGCGCGCTTTTGGGCTGTGGCATAGTCGCCGGACCAGTCGTTGATGACGCAAAGTTCCTTGTTGGGAATGGCGTTGAGATAGTTCGAATTGTCGAAGGTCTTGATATATTTGCGGATCGGCTTGAACACATCGGCGGCCGCCTTGTAGTCGGCTTCGGTCGCGGTGTTCGGGTCCTTGCCGATATATTTCAGCGTCATGAACAGAATGTCGGTGGGGCTGTCGAGCACCGAGATGCCGCAGTCGGCGAGCTTTGACGCATTTTCCGGCTTGAACAGCACGTCGAGCGACTGCAGGTCGACATTCGGCAGGCGCTCTTTGACCATGTCGACATTGAAGGTCATCCCGACCGAACCCCACATATAGGGCGCGCCATAGTCGTTACTGGGGTCCCAGCCAGAGGCAATTTTCAGGATTGCCGGATCGAGATTGGCCCAGTTGGGCAGCTTGGACTTGTCGAGCTTGTGGTAGACCTTGGCTTTGAGCATGTTGGGAATGCCGAGGCCTGACTGGAGGACGACGTCGTAACCGGTCGAGCCGGCGAGCATCTTGGCCTGCATTTCCTCGGCCGAAGCATAATTGTCGTAGGTTACGGCAATGCCGGTGACTTTCTGGAAATCGTCCAGCGTCGTCTCGCCGATATAGTCCGCCCAATTGTAGACGTTGAGCGTGCCTTCGGCGCGGGCGCGCTTGACGAAGGGTGCCGCGAGCAGCGTGCCGCCGATGAGGGTGAGGGCTGTGCGCCTGGTGATAGCCGTCATGATGTCTGTTCCCTGTTATGGTTTTTGTCTTGGTTGATAAAAGTCAATTCCTACCGGAGATGCAAGATGGCCTCCGGCGCCATGCTCGGCTTAGTCTTTTGTTTTGACGCAGGTTCCGGAAAACCGTGGGACAGTTTTCCGGAACCTGCTTAGGCCATTTCCCCCCTGATCCATTGCTGGAAGCGATAGACGTCGAATTCCTGCGGCATGAGCCGGCCGTGATCGAATTTCGCGCTTCTGAGACCCCGCTGGTTCATCTCGCAGGCGGCTCCATCCTGCTCCATGACGAGCGTGGCGAAGTCGACCACGTTGGAAAGATTGAATTCGGGATTGCCGAGCGTTTCCGGCAGGAACAGCCATTCGGCTTTGAGTTCGGTGGTCTCGGGTCCGAGCGGCCGCAACGAGACGGCCCGGACATAGTCGACATGGGCGACGATGAACATGGTCGGCAGCATGGTGACGAAGAGCTGGCCCATGTCGCGTTCGGCCTCGGTCAGGCCGAGGAATTCCGGGCCACAAGTCCCACCATCCATCGACCAGGTGCGGGCGCCGTGCTCGAGCGCGTGGCCGTGGTCATCCGTCTCGGGCGTCCAATCGGGCGCCTCGTTGGGTGCCATGTAGCCCTTTGAATAGATCGGCACCATGTCGGAGAGTTCGGGATGGATGCCCGGGCAGTGCAGGCATTCATTGTAATTTTCCCAAAAGACTTTCCAGTTGCAGGCGAGTTCGCGGACCATGGTGTGACCGGTCACGAGATCTGTCATCGGCCAGTTGTCAAGCGCATGCTCGCCCATATCCGGCACGGCGGCAAAGTCCGGTGGCTCGTCGGCGAGACAGACATAGATGAAGCCGTTCCAGACTTTCACATGTGCGGAGAACAGGCCAAAATCTTCCTTGCGGAAATCCGGTGTCATCGAAATGAACGGCGTGCGGATGAGGCGGCCGTCGAGTGCATAGCTCCACTGGTGATAGGGGCAGGCGATCAGCTTGGAGGCGAGTTGTTTTTCCTCGACCGAGCAGAGCTCCGAGCCGCGATGGCGGCAGGTATTGTGGAAGCAGGAGAGGGCGCCGTCGCGGTCCTTGATCAGGATCAGGTTCTGGCCGGCGACGCTGATGCGGCGCATGGTCATTTCCGGCAGACCGTTATCGCGGCCGACATAGACCCAATGCTTCGACCAGATCGTAAGCTGTTCGCGGGCAAACCAGTCGGGATCGAAATAGGCCTTGGCGGGCAGGGTCTCGGGACAATGATCCAGAAGCGGCGAGGCGGGATGCGGCATGTGCATCTGGTTCATCGGATCGGCTCCCGCTCGTTACCGCATGCCCCGGCGACACGACATCATCCGCACCATCCGCCGGCCGGCAATGCGGCGACGAAAGCGCGTCAGAAGGTCGGCATAGCCCGGCTGCGGCATCGTTCTCGTTCCCTGCCCATCTGGTTCGCAGGCTTCTCCTAAGCGAGATTAGCAGCGTCCGACAGGTTCTGAAATTTAGTTTTTTGCATTTTGACTGAACTGTCAATCAATAAAATTCGAAGCCGGCGAAAAATAATTTCTTCCGTTTGCGGGGCGATCATGCGACTTATGATAAGAATTTTTCAACAACCATAAGTCGATGGCAGACACAGAAAAAACCGAGGAAACCCTTCCGCGCAAGGCAAGCCGAGAGGCTCGGCGGCAGCAATTTATCGAAGCGACCATCGCAACGCTGGCCCGTAACGGTTTTGCACGCACGACGTTGACAGAAGTGGCTGCAACTGCAGGGTTGTCGCATGGCCTCGTCATCTTTCATTTCCAGACGAAGGAAAAGCTGCTGATCGAGACGCTGATCTTCCTTGCCAAGGAGTATCGCGACAACTGGACGCAGGCGCTCGCCGCCGCTCCGGATCGGCCGGCGGAGAAGCTCGATGCGCTGATCAGGGCCGACTTCGTCGAAGAGATCTGCAATACCGGACGGCTGGGCGCCTGGTCGGCGCTCTGGGGCGAGGCGTTGAGCAGGCCGCTTTATGTCGAACATGGCGCGACCTACGATCTCGAATATGCCCATACGGTCGATCGGGTCTGCGCCGAGATCATCGCCGAAGGCGGCTATCCGCACGACGCGGCGGCGGTCGGACGGGTGGTGCGCGTGTCGCTGGAAGGCCTGTGGTTCGACCTGATGACTTCGCCGCAGCCCTATCCGGTGAAGGAGGCGCTGGCGAGCATGTTCCAGCTCGCCACGGCCTTCTTCCCGAAGCATTTCGACCTCAACGGCGTGATTGCTCAATAATCTTCGTAGCTGCCTCGCGGCGCATCTCAGTGATGGTGGCCGCCTTTGCCGCCATGATAGCCGCCGGGGTGAAGTTTCATTGCATTATCGGGGCGGCTGTATTTTTGCGGAGGGGGAGTCTGACACGCAGAAAGCAGCATGGTCACGACAACTAGAACAATTGTGAGGGCGGGAGAAAAACGCATCGGGTCACCTCCTGTGGCTGCGAATATAAATAGATTTGCAGTCAGTTGGCAACGTGCGAACACGTTGCCCGGAATGATGGTACGATAGCGTCAGCGTCTCACGCCCGGCAGGATGCAGAGCATTTCGTAGAGCAGGTTGGCACCAATGAGCGCCGTATTGCCCGAGGGATCGAAGGGCGGGGAAACTTCGACCAGGTCGCCGCCGACGAGATTGAGGCCGGCGCAGCCACGGATGATTTCCAATGCCTGCCAGGTGGTGAGGCCGCCGACTTCGACCGTGCCGGTGCCGGGCGCGAAAGCCGGGTCGAGGCTGTCTATGTCATAGGTGAGGTAGACGGGTGCGTCGCCGATCCTGGCGCGGATATCGTCCATCAGCGGCTTCAGCGACTTGTACCAGCAGTCCTCGGCCTGGATCACCGTCCAGCCCTTGCTGCGGCCCCAGTTGAAATCCTCCGGCGAATAGCCTGAGCCGCGCAGGCCGATCTGAAACACCTTGTCGTTGACCAGCAGGCCATCGTCATAGGCGCGGCGGAAGGGCGTGCCGTGGGCGATCTTCTCGCCAAACAYCTCGTCATTGATGTCGGCATGGGCGTCGACATGGATCAGCGCCACCGGGCCGTGCTTCTTGGCGATGGCGCGCAGGATCGGGTAGGTCATGGTGTGATCGCCGCCGAGCGACAGCGGGATGACATCGTGCTTGAGGATGTCGTTATAGGCCGCGGTGATGATGTCGACCGATTTCTTCAGGTCGAACGTGTCGATAGCAACGTCGCCGATATCGGCCACCTGGATGCTGTCGAAGGGCGCGGCGCCAGTGGCCATGTTGTAAGGCCGGATCATGCAGGATTCCTGGCGGATCTGGCGTGGTCCGAGGCGGGTGCCGGGGCGATTCGATGTGCCGACATCGAGAGGGATGCCGACGAAGCAGGCGTCGAGGCCCTCGGCGGTCGGCTGCGATGGCAGGCGCATCATCGTGCCGGGGCCGGCGAAACGGGGCATGTCGTTGCCGCCGAGCGGCTGGTTGAAGGTGGTCATGGTTGCTGTTCCTCTTCAAAACGGACGTCGAATTTGAGGTTACCCCCTCTGTCCTGCCGGACATCTCCCCCTCAAGGGGGGAGATTGGCTAGAGGCGCGCTCACCGCCCAAAATAAATGCGAGGCACAGGGCATGCGAGGCGGGAGGGGTGCGGGACGGTGCCCCACCCAATCTCCCCCCTTGAGGGGGAGATGCCCGGCAGGGCAGAGGGGGGTAGCCGCATACTCATCCCTTAGCCTTTGCTTCTGCTTCCCTGCGCACCTCTTCGCCGAACACAATCATCGTCGGCTCCTTGCCGCGGCTGGCAGCCTCGACCATGCCGAGCAGATCATCGACGCTACGGGCCGTCGCCGTCTCCCAGCCATAGGCCTCGCCAAGCGTGATGAAATCCGGCGTGTAGAGATCGACACCGAGCGGCGGGATGTTTTTCGAGATCATGTAGGACTTGATCTCGCCATAGCCGAAATTGTTGAGCAGCAGCAGGACCACCGGCAGTTTTGCCTCCTTGGCACAGGCCAGTTCGGCGATGGAGAATTGCACGCCGCCATCGCCGGCAAGCGCGATGACAGGCCGGTCGGGTGCCGCTGCCTTGGCGCCGATCGCGGCAGGAAGACCGTAACCCAATGTGCCATAGCCGGTGGCGGAGTTGAAATAGGTGCCGGGTGCCGCAGCCGTGTAGCCAAGATTGCCGGCATAGACGAGCTGGGTGGAGTCGCCGACGAAGATAGCGCCGGACAGGCGGTCACGGATGGTTTCGAGCAGATAGATGTCGCCGCGCATCGGAGCGGTCAGGTCGCCGCGCGGATCCTTGCGGGCGGCTGCAGCGCGGGCGGCGCCATCGTGCTTTGCCGTTGTGACGGCTTCGGCGAGTTGGCTGGCAGCGGTGGCGGAATCGCCGACAATGCCGATCTCGGGCGCGATGGTGCGCATCACCTGGGTCGGGTCGATATCGACGCGGATCAGTTTGCCGGGGATGGTGAAGAAGCCGTCCTCGTACATGTCATAATCGGTCGGTCCGAATTCGGTGCCGATCGCCAGCACGACGTCGGCGGCTTCGATCAGCTGTCGGGTTGCGGAGAAGCTGGCGGAGATCGAGACGCCGAGCGGATGACCTGCCGGCAGGATGCCGCGGCCATTGGTGGTCATCGCGACCGGCGCATCGAGCTTTTCGGCCAAGGCGCGGATTTCGGCCGCGGCATGCCTGGCGCCGCCGCCGACCAGGATCACCGGCGCGTTTGCCGCGTCCAGCAGTTTGGCAGCTTCTGTGATCTGGGCGCTCGCAGCATCCGGCCGCTGCAGCCGCACCATCTTTTCCGGCACCGGTAGGTGATCGGCTTCGGCGAGCATGACGTTGATCGGCAATTCGATATGCACCGGGCGGGGGCGGGCGCTGTCGAAGACGGCGAAGGCGCGGGCGAGAGCCGGGGCCAGTTCCTCCGGACGGTTGACCGTGTAGCTGAAGGCGGTGATGGTGTTGAGCAATGCCTGCTGGTTCGGCAGTTCGTGCAGCCAGCCTTCGCCAGAGCCCATGCGCCCATGGCTGTTGACGGTCGAGATCACCAGCATCGGGATCGAATCGCCATAGGCCTGCGCCATGGCCGTGGCGATATTGGTCATGCCGGGGCCAGTGATGATGAAGCAGACGCCCGGTCTGCCGGAGACACGGGCATAGCCGTCGGCCATGAAGCCGGCGCCCTGTTCGTGGCGCGGCGTGATATGGCGGATCGACGAGCCGGCAAGGCCGCGATAAAGCTCGACCGTGTGTACGCCCGGAATGCCGAACACCGTGTCGACGCCATAGGCTTCCAGAAGTTTCGTCAGATACATGCCCGTGCTGATCACAGCCGTCTCCCGTCCCGGATTTTCTAATTCTTCAATTGTATAATAAGCCTGAGCGGCAAGCGCCAGCGATTTTTCACTTCTTCGAGGCCAGCGCCGTGACGGCGGTCTTGGTGAGGATGACGGCGATGACGATGATGATCAGGATCACCGAAATCGAGGCGATGGCCGGATCGATATTGTCGCGCAGGCCCATCCACATCATGCGCGGTAGCGTGACGGCATTGACCGACGTGATGAACAGGGTGACGCCGATTTCTTCCCAGGAGAGAACGAAGGCGAGGAAGAAGGCGGTCAACAGGCCGAAGCGGATGTTCGGCAGGATGACGCGGAAGATGCGCTGCGAAATGCTGGCGCCAAAGCCGCGCGCGGCGAGATCGATGCGGCGGTCGACCTGCGACAGCGCCACGGTGATCAGCACGACTGCGAAGGGCGCGCTCATCACCGAATGGGCGATGGCGACACCGAGCGGCGTGTCATAGCCGACCCAGTCATTGACCTTGGAGAGCGAGGTCATGAAGAAATAGATGGTGATCGCGGAAACCACAGGCGGTGCCACCATCGGCATCAGCACGAAGCCGAACAGCACGCCGGCGAACCACGGCCGGAACATCCAGACCCCCAGCGCGAAAGCCAGCGCCAATGCCGTCGAAATCACGGCGCTCATGATGCCGATCCGGACGGAGAGCCATGCAGCCTGCAGCCAGGCGGGGTTGGTGATCAGTGTCTCATAATGCTTCCACGACCAGTTGCCGTTGGGCATGGAGAGGAAGCGCGTCGGGGTGAAGGACACGGGAATCACGGCAAACAGCGGCAGCAACATGAAGAGCGCCACGATTGCCGCGAGGATAAGGGCGAGGGTGCTGGGTCTATACATTGTCGACATGATCGCACCTCACTTCAGCATGCTGGCGGGGCGGGCGTAGCGCATCAGGAGCGCCAGCAGGCCGCCGACAATGATCATCATCAGCACGCTGATGGCCGCACCCAGGCCCCAATCCGGGCTCTGGAAGATGCGCAGGTAGATCAGCTCCGCCGCCATCACCGAGCGGCCGCCGCCGAGTATGGCGGGGGTGATGAAGAAGCCGAGCGAGAAGACGAAGACCATGATTGCGGCGCCCAATATGCCGGGGCCTGTCATCGGCAGAAAGACCTGCCAGAAGGTGCGGGTGCGTGTCGAGCCCATGCCGCGGGCGGCGAGCAGGACGCGCTCGTCGAGGCTGCGCATGGACGACGCGATCGGGAAGACGGCGAAGGGGATCAGATAATGCACCATGCCGAGGATGACGCCAAATTCATTGCGCACCAGGGTCAGCGGCTCGGAAATGATGCCAAGCTGGGTCAGCCAGGTGTTGATCAGGCCGCGATTGGAAAGAAGTGCCACCCAGCCGAAGGCGCGGGTCAGTACCGAGATCCAGAAGGGAATGAGGATGCAGAGTTCGGCGATCAGCCGCTGCGCCGGCGTGCCGCGCACCCAGATGAGTGCTATCATATAGGCGGCGATGACGGCGAAGACCGTGACGAAGAGGCAGATGCGGAAGGTGCGGATGAAGACGGAAAGCACCAGCGGGTCGGTAACGGCGTTTGTGTAGTTCTGCAGGCCGGGCTGGGGGAGGGTGAAACTCCAGTTGATCACGCCGAGGAAGGGCACGACATAGGCAGCTGCAAGGAACAGCAGGATCGGCCCGATCAGCAGCGTGGGTTTGAGGTGGTCGCGCATAGTCTCAGTCCTGTAAACTGGAGGCTCTTCATCGCTAGGCATAGAACTCGGGTTACCCCCCTCTGGCCTGCCGGCCATCTCCCCCTCAAGGGGGGAGATTGGATGGGGCACGCCCGCTGCCCTTCTTTACCGTTGGCCTGCTCGGCATTTGATGCTTCAGGCGGGGATCGGGCCTCTTGCCGATCTCCCCCCTTGAGGGGGAGATGGCCGGCAGGCCAGAGGGGGGTAGGCCCGATGCAGTACCTTGAATTTGGGATGTAGCGGCGGCCCTTGAGCCGCCGCCCGCCATCAAACTCAGGCCGAGATCACCTTCGTATACGCATCCAGCGCCGCACCGTAATTCTTCTCGTACCATTCCATGTTGAGCGCGATCTGCTTCTTCATGTTGTCGGGGTCGACCGGGTTTAGGCGCTTCCGGTCGGCCGGGATGAGCGCATCGGCGGCCGGGTTGGCCGGGCCCTGGCCGAGCTTGTCGAACATGACGAGCTGCTTCTTCGGGTCCTGGGCGGAGGCGATGAATTTCATCGCATTGTCCTTGCCGCCCGGATTGTTCTTGAGCACGCCGAGTGCGCCGGGCGAGATCAGGCCCTGGTCCCAGATGAACTTGATCTGGCCCGAAGAATCGCTCTCGATCAGGCCAGCGCGGGTCGACCAGATCAGTGCCATCGAGGCTTCGCCGTTGATCAGCACCGACTGACTTTCGGCGCCGCCGCCCCAATAGGAGACGACATTGTCCTTGAATGCGGCGAGCTTCTTGTGGGCACGGTCGAGGTCGAGCGGGTAGAGCTTGTCGGGTGCGACGCCATCGGCGAGCAGGGCGGCTTCCCACATGCCGGCGCCCCATTTGTAAAGCGAGCGCTTGCCCGGGAATTTCTGCACGTCGAAGAAGTCGGCCATGCCGGTCGGGACTTTGTCGCCGTATTTCTGTGAGTCATAGGCGATGATGTAGGAGAAGAAATAGGTCGAGGCCGAGTATTTCCAGCCGAAGCCGGGGCGCATCTTGTTCTTGTCGACGATCTTGTAGTCGATCTCTTCCATCATGCCCTGCTTGCCGAGGGATTCGGCCGAGAACGGGTCGACGTCGACCAGGTCCCAGGTGGGCTTGCCGGAGGCGACCTGCGCCTTGATCGCGCCTTCGGTCGGGCCGGTGCCGTCTTCCTTGACGGTGATGCCGGCTTCCTTCTGGAAGGGCTGGCCATAGGCCGCATCATAGGCGGGGCCGGCATCGCCGCCCCAGTCGACCAGCACCAGTTCGTTGGCGGCGGCGAGCGCGCCCTTGGCCTTCAGTGCCAGCGGCGCGCCGACCAGCAACATGGCGGCCAGCTGGGTGAAGCGGCGGCGCGAAATCTCCCCGCGCGCGGCCTTCTGTTCCAGGATTGCGATGCAATCTTTCTCGAAATTGTCAGTCATGTCGTTCACCTCTGTTCTTGTGTTTGTGCTCGTTGGATATCGAAAGCGCATCGTCACCGACGTGCTCATCCCTTGTCTTCAGGCATATCGCCGCCCGCTGGCGACCCTGCACGCGCTAGAGGAAATAACCTTCCTCTTCCCTCCAGCCGACCCAGGCCTTGTTGCCCGGCACAAAGCCCTGGGCGACGGAGTGGGTCGGCATTTCCAGGATCAATGACGGGCATTGCGGCGTGCTCGCCGAAAAGCGCGTCACCGAACCGAGATAGGTGACTGTGTCGATGGTGACCGGGATCGCATTGCCGCCCGCCGGCCGTTCGGCGTGGAGCGCCATGTGCTCCGGCCGGATGGCAAGATTTTGCGTCGGCGCGCCGGCAGCGGCGCTGGCCTTGATCAACTGGTCGCCGCATTTGGCCTCAGCGCCGCCGGCAATCATGCCCGAGCCGGTCAGCGGCAGGATGTTGATGTCGCCCAGAAATTCCGCGACGAAGCGGTTGGACGGCTTTTCGTAGACGTCGCGCGGGCTCGCCACCTGTTGCAGCTTGCCCTGGTTGAAGATCGCCACGCGGGTGGAGAGCGCCAGGGCTTCTTCCTGGTCATGGGTGACGAAGACGAAAGTCGTGCCGGTCTCCTGGTGCAGCCGGCGCACCTCGTCCTGCATCGAACCGCGCAGGTTTTTGTCGAGCGCTGAGAAGGGTTCGTCCAGCAGCAGCACCGAAGGCTCGAAGGCCAGCGCGCGGGCCAGGGCCACGCGCTGCTGCTGGCCGCCGGAGAGGTCGGCGGGACGCTTTCTCTCATGGCCGCGCAAGCCGACCTTGTCGATCATGTCGTCGACGCGCGCCTTGATTTCCTGGCCGGATTTGCCCTGGACCTGTAGCGGGAAGGCGATGTTCTTCTCCACCGACATATGCGGGAAAAGCGCATAGCCCTGGAAGACCATGCCGAAGGCGCGCTTTTCCGCCGGCAGCCGGGTAATGTCGACGCCGTCCTTGGTCAGCGTGCCGGATGTCGGGGTGACGAAGCCGGCAAGGATCATCAGGAATGTGGTCTTGCCGGAACCGGAGGGGCCGAGCAGCGTCAGGAATTCACCACGGCCGATCGTCAGCGAGATGTCGCTGAGCGCATGAAAGTCGCCATAGGTTTTGCCAATTCCCTGGGCGCCAATTTCAGCTGCCCGCTTTGTAGACTGCATCGTCGTTCCCTTTTTACTGAAGCGTATGAAGGAAATATCGGCAGTACAAACGAAATCTTTTCACCCATTCGACAAATTTCGTTCACCTATAGCGGCAAAACCGGTCTTTTACATAGATGGTAGCATTGCCTCGTTTTTCAGCACCTCGGCCTTCAGCCATTCGCTGAAGGCGACCACGGTCTTGTTGTCCGCCTTGGCTTCCGAGGCGACCAGAAAATAGGAGCGGTTGGATTTGATGTAGATGTCGAACGGGCGCACCAACTGGCCGGTCGCCATCGCGGTGCGGCAGATGAATTCATCGCCCATGGCGATCCCCTGGCCGGACATGGCGGCGGAATAGACGAGGTTCATGTCGGAAAAGACGATGCCGGTCTGGGCGAAGGCAGGGTCGATTTCGGCTGCCGTCAGCCAGCTCTCCCAGTCGTCATTGTCGACGAGGTGCAGCAGGCAGGTCTTGCGCACATCGGCCGGATCGGAGAGGCCGAATGTCTTGTTGATCAGCACCGGGCTGCAAAGCGGGGTGAATTCCACCTCCACCAGAAGCTCCACCTGCATGTCGGGCCAGTAACCGGTGCCGAAGGCGATGAACACATCGACCTCCGGATTCGACACGTCGTCGAGCCGCATCGGCGTCGAGATCGACAGCCGGACATCGGGGTGGCCTTCGCGGAAATTGCCGATATGGGCGCAAAGCCAGCTCGAGGCGAAGCCGGGGGCGCAGCAGACGTTGATCGTGCCTGAGACGCCGCGATTGGCATGGCGCACGGCCGAGCCGGAGATGGTGTTGAGCGCCTTGCGGATATCCTCCGCATAGCCAAGCCCCTGTTCGGTGAGCTCGATGCCTGTGCCGATGCGATTGAAGAGCTGGAAGCCAAGGTCGCGCTCCAGCAGACGCAACTGATGGCTGACGGCGCTGCGGGTGAGGTTCAGCTCATCAGCGGCCTTCCACACCGATCCATGCCGGGCAAAACTATCGAGCGCACGGAGCGCCTGGGTCGAAGGCATCCACTTCATTCCGATCCTCCTAAGGGTTGGAATGCTAATCAAAAAATGGGCATAGGTGAACAGAATTTGCGTGGGCGGGGAAATTATTTCACTTTTTTGAACATGCGATCTGCGGTCTAGTCTGCCGGGAGAAGGAGAAATCCGCATGCCCCTTTCCGCGGCCCAGTCCCACGCGATTGCCCATGTCGAGGCCATTAAGGCCGACCTTTCCGCCTGGACGGCGACGATCTTCGACTATGGCGAAACCGCCTGGCGCGAATACCACTCGGTCGAGTGGTATGTGAAAAAGCTGCGGCAAGAAGGGTTTACGGTTGAGGAAGGCTCGGCCGGCATGCCGACGGCCTTTGCGGCCGAGTGGTCGAACGGGCAGGGCCCTTCGATCGGCATGTATTGCGAATATGATGCCGTGCCGGGCAATTGCCAGGCGGCGACGACCGTCGAGAAGCCGCGCGACGGCTTGAGCGTGCATGCCGGCGGCCATACCGATCCGCATTCCGGTCTCGGCATGGGCGGGCTCGGCGGGCTGCTTGCCACAAAGGCGGCGATGCAGAAGCATGGCATCAAGGGGACGCTGCGTTTCACCGGCGAACCGGCCGAGAAGGTGCGTGGCTCGAAGCCGATCCATGCGGCCAAAGGCTATTATGACGGGTTGGATGCGATGCTTTCCTTCCACCCGTTCTACATGCTGCCGATGTGCAATACGGTGCGCTGGGACACGCATTGC